>JAUXFB010000099.1 GCA_030620255.1 Candidatus Aminicenantota bacterium
TATAAAAAAAATACAGAGGTGGGCAAATATCATTATTGCTAATATATTTAAAATACTTCGTTTACTTCAAAAGGAGGATATTGAAGATAGTCAAGGATATTCTTATACAGTTGGTTCTCTCCAGGAGATTGCTGAAAGCTTAAGAGATATAACTCTTCGTGCATATACACATATTGATAACAATCACAAAGGATTGCTTAAAGTTCAAATTGAAGAATTGGAACAAATAAAAGAATGTATCTCTAATTTACTTGGGAAAACATCTGAAACTCTCATGAAAAAAGAGGAAATAGATTGTGAATTTATTGAAAAGAAGAGAAAGAAACTTAATAGTTTAGTAAGTAAGTTTAATGAAAACCAGATAGAGAGGATTCAGGATGACTCCTCAAAAACACGTTTGAGTATTCTATTTTATGGTTTAATGTGGGATTCCCAACGTATTGCAGAGCATACTCTGATACTGCTTAAAATTTTTGAAGAAACATTTAAGTTTGGAAAAGTAAAAAAATAATTTTTATTTAATAAAATTGCTGAAATAAATAAAAAAATGTTGTATTTTAAATATTAATGGTTAATTATATTGTTTTTGAGTATAGCTTTAATTTATTAATATGAAAAAGGGGGGGTAAATTGAAAAAATATGACAATAAAATCAAGAAAGAGAAGATATTTACTAAGAGAGGAATTTCGAATTTATTAGTTATTTTTATTTTCTTTTTAGGAGTTAATTATATTTTCGGACAAAAAGGTTTTTATGCAGATGAAAAAAGGATGATCCAGAAATTTAAAATAGCAGATAAATTTTTTCAAAAAGGTAAAAATTATTTTATTAAAAGGAAATTTAAAAAAGCTGAGAAAGAATTAAATAAGTGTCTGGAGATAATGTCACAGCATAGTGAAGCATGTTTTTATCTTTCAAATATTTTTTATGATAGAAAAGAGCTTAAACAAGCTCTGAGGTATATTGAGGAAGCTAAGAAAAACTTTGAATTTATGATAAAAATGCATGTAAGTGCATTTGATGATTATCTTAAACAATTGAGAGAACAAAAAAAGGGTTTGGAAGAGAAATTAATAGATTACAGAGGGAGGTTAACTAGAACTCAAGATAGTGGACAAAGACAAGAACTTAATAACGCGATTAATTCAATTGAAGGCAATATCCGTCTTATTAATAGTAAGCTATCTGACCCTTTACCACCTGTAGCAAAAATCCCTTCAGGTTACTATTATCTTCATGGGAATATCTTTTTTAAAATGAAAAATTTTAAAGAAGCTTATAGTCAGTATATAGAGACAATAAAACTAAACCCAAAACTTGGTAATGTTTACAATAATCTTGCAATAATACATTATATGTCAAAACAGTATCAAAAGGCTTTAGAATATTTAAATAAGGCAGAAGCAAATGGAGCTGAAGTAAACCCAAAATTTAAAGAGGCAATTCTTAAAAACTTAAAGAAATAATTGAAGCAGAGGTAAATGGCGTCTGCCCAATTCAGAAGACAGGAGAGAGTGGCAAGTCCTGATTAAAAGTTGACATATTGCCTTTATTATGTTAATATTTAACTTAATTAAATTTGTTAAAAGTTTATTTCAAATAGGAGGGATTTATGAATGGTCAACCAAAAGTAATTGTGTTTTCTACTTCTACGTGTTCATGGTGTAGGGTTGTAAAACAACATTTGAAACAAAATAATATAAAATTCAAAGATATTGATGTGAGCAGAGATAGACAGGCAGCTATGGATATGGTACGAAGAACTGGCCAGCAAGGTGTTCCGGTTACTTTGATTAATAACAGGCCGATAATAGGTTTTAACAAGATAAAAATTAACCGTTTACTTAATATAAAATAGGATTAACTCTATTTATTACAACTCTCCTTCACCTTCTCTTTGTTCCTTTAATCTGAATTTTTTTGGATGTTCTTTAATCTCTCTTTTAAGCCATTTTTCAGGATAACCAACTGCTTTTGCTCTTCCTTTTTCATTTTGAATATAACCATCATTATATTTAGTTATTAGGAATTCTCCGAGTCTCCACCATTTCTTTATGTTCATTTCTGCATTGTTTACACAATACTTTGTAAGAAAATTTTCTACAAGTTCTGGATTCTTTTTTAAAAGATTTAAAGCAGTCTGTTCTATTACAGGTTGAATCTTAAATTCCAGATCTTCTATCTCTTTTTGAATCTTCTGAATGTCTTTGATCATGTAATTCCATCTAAGATTTGCATAATTTGCCACAAAATTAAATGCCCACCATGCAGAATCTTTTGAAAATTTTTTAATTGATCCTGTAATGTATGAATGAGGCAGCTCTGTAATAGATGTGTAAATTGGAACGAAAAAGTTTGTGTAGGGGTTATCCAGCCCATACCAGTATACGCCTCCTATTTCATCTGGAATATTAGATCTGGATTCTGAAACAAATACAAGAGCTGTTTGTTGTGTAGAAATAGGTCTCTCCCATGTGTAAATCTTGTTGTCTGCTTTCCATTTTATAGGTCTCCATCTATCGGGAGTTTTAAAAGGTCCTGCACTTAAATCTTTCGTCATATCAAATTCTGTTCCCTCATAGTGATCACGATGAAGATTTATTACATCCCTGACACAAAGTTTTTTATCTGGTTTTATATAAAGTGGATATGGTTTTGCTCTCTTTTTATAAGAGCTGTAATCAGAAGATATTTTCAAAGATGGTGCAGCTCTTCTAAAAATGATCCATACTCTTCTGGATGAATATCTCACCTGTTCTTCTGAAGGAGGGTTATAAGCTTCGGAAAAACTGAAGGGTTTTCCTTTTTCAGGATTATAATAGCCTTTTTCTATTGCAAAAGAGATCACATTTTTTGAATATAGAACATTTTCAGGGTCATTTATAGGGAATTCCCTGATTCTTGACATATTTGCATGTGCTGATATAGTACCATCTGGTATTTTCACAGCTACCCATACTGCACCTTTACCTCCCTGTCCTGTTCCTACGATTTCAAGAATCCATGCCTCTTGTTTGTCTGCAATAGAAATTGATTCACCAACACTTCCATATCCATGCTCATTAACTAAAGAAGTAATGACTTTAATTGCCTGTCTTGCTGTTTTTGCTCGTTGTAATGCAGTAATCATTAAAGTAAAATAATTAAAAAGTCCATTTTTATTTAAAAGCTCTTTTCTTCCTTCGAATGTTGTTTCTCCTATAGCTAATTGGTGCTCATTCATAAGACCAATAACTTTATATGTGTGTGCAACCTGTTGGATCTTTCCCTTTTTTCCATACCAATTTCTAATTTCAATCATTTCTCCCTTTTTATGATCAGCTGCAGGGATTATTCTTAAGTGTGGATGAAATTCTCCATCGCAGGAATAGCTTATCATTGTTGAATTATTTTTTGAAGCTCCTTTTGTAACAAGAATAGATGTGCACGCTTCAATGTTTTGTGTTATTGAAATTAAGGTAAATAAAAATATTATAGTTAATAGAGTAAATCTCTTAAAATTCATTCTTTGCTCCTTTTTTTATATTTTTTGTACGAAGAGGTACTGACTTAGGTTTAGTTTAAAAAAATATTTTTATTTTATACGTTTATTTGGGCTTTAGTTTTACTTTACCTTTACTTCTATCAGAAATTGTTTTTTCTATTTCTTTAAATATTTCTTCTGGTATTGAAAGAACCATATTTACTCCATTTGAAAGGTAATCCTGCTTATAAATTTTAACAGAATAATAATTTATGATTTGTTTCATATCACCAGTGAAATCATAAGGAGAAAAAACTGAGGCACTTCTTCTAATAAGAGTAGCTATTTTTTTAGAACTGTCCAATACTTTTCTTGCAGATTGAGCATAAGCTCTTGTTAACCCACCAGTACCAAGTTTTATGCCTCCATAATATCTTATTACAGTTATGAGTACATTATAATAGTCTTTACTTTTTATCTCTTTATAAATTGGGAGGCCTGCTGTACCTTTAGGTTCCCCATTATCATTGTAGCGGAAATATAGTTCCTCTCCTTTTCCTAACCTATAAGCAAAACAAACATGAGTGGCGTCATGATATTTCTTATTCATGTCTTTTATTATTGAATTTGCTTCTTCTTTAGAATTAATGTGGAATAAATATGCAATGAATCTTGATCCCTTTTCTTTAATCTCTTCTGGGCCATAGGTTTTATCAATTGTAAAGAATCTATTTTTAAATTGCATGAGGTTCTATTTTAAATATAGTCATTATAGGCTAGTTGAGTTAATTATTTTTTTCTGTTTTTAAGAATTTTTCTTTACAACTTTCAGAACAAAAGAATATAGTTTTTTTGCCATGTTTATATTTAATTGCTAGGCTTTCAGGAATATATGTACCGCATATAGGGTCTTTCTTCATTTGTTCTTCCTTAATTTGGGGGGGGGTGCTTTTTTTGTTTGTGAAGGAATTTGATTTTTTGTGTTTCCACAAAGTTTTATATAAATATTTGAACAAAAAATAGAATAAAAATACAAGTATAATTAATCTTAAAAATCCGAAAAAAGCAACCATTAGAAATCTCTTTTTATTTGCATATTTTTGATTTGACAAGATAGACTATTATTAAGCCTATTATTATTGCAATTAAGCCCATTAATCTTAATATTTTAGCACTGCTTATCTCTATCTGTTTATAAAATTTTTTGATTTTTTCAGGAAATAAAAAGTATGGTAAACCCTCAATTACCATAATTGAACCTAAGATTAAAAATAAAATATTAATATTCATTAATTTTTCTTATTGTTTTTTAATATTTTCAAGTTTATTGAATATAATATCTATTACTCTACTGTTTTTTTAATGTTCCCAATATTTCGAGAGATATAACATGTCTTTGGATTTCATTTGTACCTTCATAAATTTGAAGTAACTTTGCATCTCTCATCATTTTTTCAACAGGGTATTCTTTCATATAACCATATCCACCTAATAATTGCACCGCCTCAGTAGTTACCTTCATAGCAGTGTCTGTTGCAACAATCTTTGCCATAGCAGATTCCTTTGATGCTTTAATATTATTGTCAAGCATCCATGCGGATCTATATACAAGAAGACGTGCAGCATCAATTTCTGTTGTCATATCTGCTAGTTTAAAGGAGTTATGTTGAAATAAAGCAATAGGTTTTCCAAACTGAATTCTGTTTTGACTGTATTTCAATGCCTCTTCATAAGCAGCTCGTGCTACTCCAACACCACCAGCTCCAACCGCAGGTCTTGCATAGTCAAGAGTCTTCATTGCGATTATAAAACCAAAACCTTCTCTTCTTAGTATGTTTTCTGCAGGAACTTTTACATCATCAAAAAATATTTCTGCGGTATTTGAAGCTCTATGGCCCATCTTGTTTTCATGTTTACCAACCGTAATTCCGGGAAGATCCATTGGAATTATAAAAGCTGATAGCCCTCTTGCGCCTCTAGTTTTATCAGTTGAAGCAAAAATCACACTCAGTTTTGAAATGCCTGCATTTGTTATAAATGTTTTAGAACCATTGATTATATAATGATCCCCATCTTTTTTCGCGGTTGTTTTTATTGCAGAATTGTCTGATCCAGCTTCTCTTTCTGTAAGACCAAAACATGCAAAGGTCATTTCTTTTGTTAATGGAGGCAGAAATTTTTTTTTCTGTTCTTCGTTACCAAATAAAATGATTGGAGTTGTTGCTAAAGTATTTGCCATTATTGACGTATACATTCCAGCACAGCCCCATGCAAGTTCTTCACATACAATTGCATTATCAAGATTCGAAAAACTTATCCCTCCATATTCAGTCGGAATGCCTGAAGTAAGGAATCCAATTTCAAATGCTTTTTGCATTACATCATATGGAAATTCATTTTTTTCATCATACTCTGCAGAAACAGGTCTTATTTCGTTTTCAGCAAATTGATGAGTTAATTCTTTTAATTCCAATTGTTCTTCTTTTAAAGAAAAATCCATTTTTATCTCCTATAGTTTTATTGTTTTTATTTGGTTTAATATTTCTTGAGA
>JAUXFB010000011.1 GCA_030620255.1 Candidatus Aminicenantota bacterium
GATCGGAAAAACCGTTAATATGGTTAAGAAATTAAATATATTAACGAAAATTTGACAAAATAGAGTTAATATAGTACAATATATTCATGGCAACTTCCAATCATGTAAGAGAAAGAATAAAAATATTGAGCGCTGAATACAATCGATTTTCCACAGGAAAAGGATCTTTACTTAAAATTATTAACGAAGCGGAACTTTCGGAGAGTGTATTCAATTCGAATGCAATAGAAAACTCAACTCTTACCCTTAAGGAAACGGAAAAAATCCTTCTTGACAAAGAGGTGTCCCGAAATGTTTCTGTCTGGGAGATATTTGAGGCTAAAAATCTTGCCCGCGTAATGGAATATTTTGAACTTAAAAGAAATGAACTATCCTTAACGTCAGAAACAATACTTCTGGTTCACAAGATGCTAATAGAAAATATCGATGATAATATTGCAGGACGCTTTAGGATGAAAAACGAATATGTCCGTGTTGGTTCACATATTGGACCTGCTCCGGAACATGTCGAAAGAATGGTTGATGCTATTTTATCTGAGTATGAAAGTAATATCAATGATTACCCGATAGATAAAATCGCAAAATTTCATCTGGATTTTGAAACGATCCACCCTTTTTTAGATGGAAATGGAAGAATAGGAAGAGTTATTGTTAATTTTCAGCTAAATAAGCTCGGATTCCCGAATTTAATAATCAGAAATAAGGAAAAGAAGATTTACTATCAATCATTTCGTGAATACAATGATTCCAAAAACACAAAAACTATGGAGAAAATTATCGTACTTGCATTATTTGAATCGTTACATAAACGGATTTCATATCTTAAGGGTGAATTGATCATCTATCTTTCGGAATATGCAAAATCAAGTGAAAAATCTCTAAACTCTTTGATCAACCTTGCACGAAGACAGACAATTCCGGCTTTTCGGGAAAGAGGTGTGTGGAAGATCGGAGTAGGGGTTTGATTTATCAAACCCAAAGGAAAAAGGCAAAAGTAAAAAGTGACAAAAAAACCATTCAACTCCTACCTCCTATCTCCTAAGCATTTCATCAACCAATAAACCAAGACAGTTTTGAGTTAAAAAATTGACTTTATTTTTTGTTCATTTTAAAATTAGATAATGAAGCTGGGATCATCTAAATATTTCTTTTCCTTTTTCGTTTTATTATTTTCTTTTCAAATACTGTTTCCTGCAAATACAAGAAAAAGTGAATATTCTGTTTTAAAGAATGAAATGAAGGTTTTTTTAGAGGAAAGGGATTCAATTCCTCTTGTTAATATTGTTATTGCAGTTAATGTTGGATCTAAAGATGAAAATTCATTAACAAAAGGTTTTCTTCATATACTTGAGCATTTAATCCTGTTCAGGGGAACAAAAAATTATTCAGGAGATCAAATTGCACAAAAGATGAGAAAACATGGGGCTTATTTTAATGGACATACGGATTATGATCTCACCACATTTGAGATTTCTGTTCCATCGGATAATATAGATTTTGCTCTAAAGATTTTAAAAGAGGTTGTTTTCAATTTAAAATTATCCCGGGAGGAACTTGATAAAGAGAAAAATATAATACTTGAAGAAATAAGCCAGGAGAATGATGATCCTTCTAATATGGGAACAATTTTAGCTCTTCAGAATCTATTTAAAAATCATGCATATGAGAGCCCTGTATATGGAGATAAAGAAACAGTGAAAAATGCAACTTTAGAACAAATCAAGTCTTTTTATGAGCGTTTTTATTTTCCTTCTAATTGTTCTTTATGTGTAGTTGGTGATTTTAATATTAATGAAATCAGGGGAAAAATAGGGCAGATTTTTGGAGTATTGAAAAAGGAAAAATCACAAAGTTCAAAGATTTGTTTAGTTTATAAGCTGAAAAAGAATATTGAAATAAAAAAGGCTATGGATATAAAAGAAGCACACTTAATAATTGGGTTTTTAGCACCTGAATTGAATAATAAAGATGAAATTGGGATGAGGGTATTAACACAAGCATTTGGAGGGGGTATTAATCCTCTTATCGGGACTGTTTTAAGAGGAAGAAGACGTTTGGCTGAAGATATTTCAATGCAATATATTTCTTTAAAATATGGAGGTGCTGCTTTAATTAAGCTTAAATTAAAACCAAAGAACATAAAGATAGCAAAAATGGAGGTTTTAAAATTCTTAAACAAGAGTACCTCATTTCTATATTCTCCGGAAGACTATTTACCTAAATATCGTTCCCAGGTTTTTGATTTTCTTGAAACAGCAAAAAACCAGATTATATTCAGGTCAGAATCATTAAAAGAAAAAGGATTAAATTCTGCTATTTCTTATGCAAGGTATATGCTTTTAGGGAATCCTTCGGAAAAGAGAAGCTATTATAAAAGAATAAAAAAGGTGAATTCATCAAAATTGAGAAAGATAAGTTCTCGATATTTAATAAGAGAAAAATTTGTAGTAATTTCCATATTACCCTCAAATGAAAAAAATTAAAAAAATAGATTTAAAAATATTTATTAAATTTTGCCTTTTTTTGCTCTTTTTCTCTATTTGTTTGAGTCTTTTTTCAAATGAAGATATAGTTTGGAAATTAAGGTCAAAAAAACTCTTATTAAATAATAACCTTAAGCTTATTTATCAGGAAGATGATTCATCAAAAATCACAATTCTTCAAATTCTTATAAATGGAGGAAAAAAAGCTGAACCTGTAGCAAAGAAGGGACTTTGCTATTTAACAACCCGTATTGTCCTTGAATTACCGGACAGGAGTAAGATTCAGAGATTAATGGTTTCAGGCTCAAGCTTTATATTAAAAGTCGAAGGAGATTATTCTATTATTACACTTAGAAGTTTAAGTGAAAATTTTAATGAATCTTTAGAACTTATTTCAAAATTTATTATAAATCCCCTTTTTTCAAGTCAAAGAATATTTCTTATAAAAAAGCAAATGGAATTTCAACAAAAGCAAGAAGAAGATAATACATTATTTTTAATGTTAAAGTCTAATTTTAATTCCTTTTTTGGAGAACAAGGATATGGGGGTTCGGTTTATGGTAGCAAAGAGACACTAAAATCAATTAAAAAAAAGGATATTGTTAGTTTTTATAAAAAACACTTTAATGTATCTAACATGATTATTTCGGTTGTAACTGATTTAAAGCAAAAAGAGATAAAAAATATGTTTGTGAAACATTTTAAGAAAATGCCCTTAAAAAGTTTTATAAAAAATGGTTCTACAAAATTTCTGATAGAAGCAAAGGAGAATAATTCAAGAAAAAACAGATCAATTTCATTAGAAAAGGATAAGAAGCAAACCCTTATATCTTATACAGCTTTACTTCCAGGATTGGATAAAGAGAGTTTTGCTATGGCTCATATGCTTGAAAACTTGATGGGAAAAGGAGTAAAATCTCGCTTATGGACTTTAAGAGACCCTATGAATCTTGCATACACTGTGAATGCTTATGTAGTTCAAATGAAGGATTCGGGGCTTTTAAGTGTGTATCTGAAAACAGATAGAAAGAAGAGAGAAAAAGCTATTAAAGAGATAAAAAAAATTATTGAAAATCTTTATAAAAATGGAGTGAACAAAGAAGAATTTAATATTGCTAAGATTTACTCAAAAGCAGATTTTCTCAGAGAAAACGAAACAAAAGAGATTAGAGCTTTAAATCTTGTAAAATTCGAAGCTATGGGTCTTGGTTTTGAATTTTATGATAGATTTTTTTCTATACTTGAAAGCATTACTCTTGAAAGATTTAACCAATATATAAAAAAGGTGTTATTTAGTAATAACTTGATTGAAGTACTTATTGGACCTGATTAGTCATTTTTAAAAAAATCTATTTTAATATTGAATATTTTATAAAATTCATATATATTTAATTTATAATTGGAGGGATAAAATGGTTAGAGATCCAGCAGTTGCAGGTATGTTTTATTCAGGAGATGAGAGAAGTCTTAAAAAAGAATTATCTAAATTTATTAGTTTTAATGAGAATAAAAAAAGAGCAATTGGATTAATTTCTCCTCATGCAGGATATGTTTATTCAGGTGGGTGTGCAGGTAAAGGATTTAGTATGGTTGAGATCCCTGATACAGTAATTATACTTGGGGTGAATCATAGAGGAGTTGGATACTCTTTTGCTGTTGATGGGAATGGTGCGTGGAAAACACCATTGGGTGATATTGCTGTAAATATAGAGTTAAGGTCAAAATTGGTTGAGGATTCAGAAGTTTTTAAAATAGATTCTATAGCAGGGAGAGATGAACATTCTCTTGAAGTTCAGGTTCCATTTATCCAATATCAGAATCCTGACGCAAAAATTCTTCCTATTACAATTTCTTCAAACAGTTTTAAGGACTTAGAAACTGGAGGAATGGAAATTGCAAAATTAGTAAATTTAAATAAAAATATAATAATAGTTGCTTCAAGTGATATGAGTCATTATATAGATGCTGAAGAAGCAAAGATAATGGATAATAAGGCTATAGATAAAATATTAAATTTAGATCCTGAAGGTTTATTCAAAACTGTGTTTGAAAATAGAATTTCAATGTGTGGTGTATGCCCTGTTGTTATGATGCTTATAGCTGCAATTGAATCAGGAGCTAAAAAAGCTGAAATCATTGAATATACAAATTCCGGAAAAGTTACACACGATTTTTCAGAAGTTGTAGCTTACCCTAGTATGATGATTTATTAATCCATACTCTAATATAAGTTGGTTTTCTTAATGACATATTCTAATGTTTTTGATAAAATATAAAGAAATGATTTATACAAATATTTTATATTTTATTATTGCAATTTCAGTTTATTCAATTGGATATTTATCTGAAAATGTATTTTCTATGTCTCAGAATTTTATAAGCATATTATTACTTCTCTTTATTTTCTGGCAATTTAACAAACATACTTTTATGAAATTGAGGATAAATTACAATAAAGAAATAATTGATATAAATCAGGCAAGAAAAGAGTGTTTTCATAAGATAAACATTAATACAATTATTTCAATACTTTTTTTTATAGTTGAAATATTTGTTTTTGATTTTAAGAAGTTTTTATATATGACTCCAGCATTTGGTAGTATTGAAACTTATATAAATTTAATGGGTCTTGGGTTTTTTATGCTTCATCTTTCATTTGTCTGGTACTGGGCTTTTGAATCAATGGGTAAAATACTGCAAAGGGGAGATTCTTCAAAAGGTTTTGTCTGGGCTAATATTAAGTTCAATCTTGTAATTGTAATTCCTTGGTTGATCTTATCATTGATCATTGATTTAAATAATGTGATTAATTTCCCTTTTAGTCCTGAAATGATGGATTCAGCTCTATTCCAGGTGGTTTTATTTGGGTTGTTCTTGCTTATATTTTCAGTTTTTGCCCCTGTTCTGATTACTTATTTGTGGGATTGCAAACAGTTTTTAGAAACAGAACTTAAACATTCAATTTCAAGTTTCTGTCATTCTAATAGAGTAAAGTTTAAGAAAATCATGTCATGGAATGCATTAAATAAAGGATTAATTACAGCAGGCGTCATTGGGTTATTTCCTTCTTTTAGGTATCTTTTAATTACTCCAGGATTGATGAAATTACTTAATAGGGATGAGATTTTAGCTGTTGTCAGTCATGAAGTGGGCCATGTTAAGAAAAAACATCTCGCTTATTATTTGTTGTTTTTTGTTGGATTTATTGTGTTGAGTCTTGGAATAACAGATAGGTTAATTAAATTATTTCTTAATACTGAATTTGGTTTTAATTCAATAATTAGGGCAGATGGTAGTTTGAATACAACTTTAATAAGTTTTTTAATAATTTTTATTTCTATTTTTATGTTTATTGTTTATTTCAGATTTATCTTTGGATATTTTATGAGGAATTTTGAACGCCAGGCAGATCTCTATTGTTTTCAGTCTGGAATTGATCCTGTTCATATGATTTCAGCCTTTACAAAATTAGGATTTGGTACACATGATGATGAGAAAAAATCAAACTGGCATCACTTTAATATTTCAGAGAGAATTGATTTTATTAAGAAAAGTATAATAAATCCTGAAATGATAATAAGACATGACAAAAAGGTCAGAAATTCACTTTTCATTTTTATTGTTATAATGATTGCTTTTACTTTACTCTCTTTTAATCCATATGCAGGAAAACTGGAAAATAAATTGGATTTAAATTTAATGGCAAATGTTGTTGAGAATAAGATTAAAAAAAGAGCTGAAAAATCCGAACTATACAAGCTTTTGGGAATGATTTATTATGAGCAGGGAAAATGGGGTGAATCAAAAAGAGCTTTTGAAAGATCTCTTCAATTGAATTACAATCAACCAGAAGCTTTAAATGACTTTGCATGGTTGCTTTTAAAATGCCCTGATGAGAGATTTTTGAATAAGAAAAAAGCATTAAAATTTGCAAAACATGCTCTGAAATTAAGGAAAGAGGCTTATATTTTAGATACATTAGCAGAAGCATATTATGAAAACTCTATGTTTAATGAGGCTTTTATTGCTTCAAAATTTGCTTTGGAAATTGCTAGAAAAAACCGTAAATATTACAAAAAACAATTTGAAAAGATGAAAAAAGCCCATAAATTATTTAAATCAGTTATAAAAATTTAAATATAGAAAAAAGATGATTTATCTGTTATTCTAATTCAAGAGCAGCTAAAAATGCCTCTTGTGGAATGTCTACCTTGCCAATTCTTTTCATTCTCTTTTTGCCTTTTTTTTGTTTTTCAAGGAGCTTCATTTTCCTTGTAATATCTCCTCCATAACATTTTGCAAGCACATTTTTTCTTAAGGCTTTAACAACGGTTTTTGCAATAACTCTTTTATTTATTGCTGCTTGAATAACAACTTCAAAGAGCTGTTTCTGGATTACAGATTTTAGTTTGGATGCAATCTGATTGCCCATTGTGTATGCCTTTTCTCTGTGTACGATTAGAGCTAAAGCATCCACAGGATTTTGATTTATAAGAATATCAAGTTTGACCAAAGGTGCTTCTTTATATTCTTTAATTTCATAGTCAAATGAGGCATATCCTTGAGAGATGGATTTTAGTTTATTGTAAAAGTCATATAAAATTTCCGCAAGTGGAAGTTCATAAGTTAAATATACTCTTTTAGCGCCTATATATTCCATTTTTTTATGTATTCCTCTTCTGTTTTGTAATAATTTTAAGATATTTCCTAAATAGGTTTCAGGAGTAAGAATAATTGCTTCAATATAAGGCTCTTCAATTTTACTTACTTTCTGTGGCTGGGGAAGTTGTGCAGGGGATTCAATTTCAAAGATATTATTCTTTATGTCTGTAACTCTATATTTAACTGAAGGAGTGGTGCTAACAATTGAAAGGTTATATTCTCTTTCAAGTCTCTCTTGAATGATTTCTTTGTGTAAGAGACCTAAGAAACCGCACCTGAAGCCTATTCCAAGAGCAGGGGATGATTCTGGCTCAAATGAAAGAGAAGAATCATTTAATGTCAGTTTTTCAATTGCCTCTCTTAACTCTTCATGACTTGATCCTTCTCCGGGGTAAAATCCGGCAAAAACCATGGGTTGAGGCTCTTTAAACCCTGGTAATGGTTTTACCCTTTCCTCTTTTTCCAAGGTTAATGTATCTCCAATTTTTACTTCAGAAATATTCTTTATACTCCCTATTAAGTATCCTACTTCTCCGGCAGATAATTTTGAAGTAGGTAAAGGTTTTGGTGTATGCACACCTAATTCATTGATGTCATGTTTTGTGTTGTTTGATAAAAATTTTATTCTGTCTCCCTTTTTTAAAACCCCATCAATGATCTTTACAAGTATGATTACACCTCTATATGAATCAAACCATGAATCAAATATTAAAGCTTTTAAAGGTTTTGACAGGTCTCCTTTTGGAGGTGGGACATTTTCAATAATGGAAGGAATGATTTTATCCACACCTTCACCTGTTTTTGCACTTACAAGTAAAGCTTCATCTCTCCCTATTCCTATAACATTTTCCATTTGATTTAAAGATTTTTCTAATTCATTGTTTGGTAAATCAATTTTATTCATCACAGGAATAAGTGTAAGATCATTTTCAATTGCAAGGTATGTGTTTGCAACAGTTTGAGCTTCAACACCCTGTGCGCAGTCAATTACAAGCAAAGCACCCTCACAAGCAGCAAGTGACCTGGAAACTTCGTAGCTAAAATCAATATGGCCCGGAGTGTCGATAAGATTCAATATGTATTCATTCCCATGTTCATCTTTATGTAATAATCTCACAAAATGAGATTTAATTGTTATTCCTCTCTCTCTTTCGAGCTCCATTGAATCAAGGATCTGCTCTTGCATCTCTCTTTTAGGGATAGCATTTGTTATTTCCAATAGCCTGTCTGATAGAGTTGTTTTTCCATGATCTATATGAGCAATAATTGAAAAATTTCTTATATTTTTCAAGCTTTTATTCCTTTAACTGCATACATTGGTGAAGCAAATAATATTTTATTTAATTTATCAATATTTGTGTTAAACTCTTTTGCAATTTGATTTTCAGGACAAATTTCTTCTAATTTCTCATCTTTTAGATCATCTGAGTATATGATTTTAACATTAGAAAATCCTGAACTTTCAAACAGATATCTCATGTACTCAGGATGAAGTGGTTTTTGGTGAGTAACATCAAGAAAATAGATATTACTTAATGCAAAGATAGATAAAGGGTTTATTGTTTCAAAGACTACAGGTGAATTTTTTTTTAAAACTCTGAATGATTCAATAACAACTTCTCTTAAATATTCAGGTTTAAAGTGTTCAATAACTTGAGATGAAAAAATCCCACCAATTGAGTTATCTTTATTTTCCATTAAAAATCGAAGTGCTTCAATCTTTGAACATTCTAAACCTTTGGATTTTGCTATATTAAGCATTGATTCAGATATATCTACACCTTTAGCTGTTTTACCCTCATTTGTCAATAATTCAACAAATTCACCTCTTCCACATCCTATATCTAAAATATTGTCAGATTTAGAGAAGATTGGAAGGTATTTTTTTAATTTTTTCTTTACCTGATTTTCTTCTCCTCTGAATCTTTTCTCAAAATCAGAGTATTGATAAACAGATAATTCTTCTTTTATTTCTTTTAATTGATTTAAATATTTCTTATCAGTTTTTTTATCAATGGAATTTATTAATTTTTGCAAAGATCTTTCAAGGCTAATATAATTCATTAATATAGTTTTTACATTTGAATATTCTGCTTCAAGTTTCTCAATTTTCCATTGTAAGGATTTAAAAACAGAGGTGGAGTGATTATTTGAATATGCATCCCATTCTTTGTCCTGAATTGTAATTAATTCATTAAGATCAGCATATAAATCTGCTAGATTTTTTTTTATCTTGCCCTTTTTTTTATTAAAAAGAGTTTTACTCTCAATTGACTCTCCCAGTTCATTAAGAGTTTTTTTTAATTTTTCCTGTTTTTTTTTTCTCTTTTCTATTAGGTCTTCAATTATCCTTTTCATTATCTGATTCTTTTGTTTCTTGTTCGTCTTGTTTATCTTTTTTTAAAGAATTTCTTAAATTTTTAATACCTTCTCCAAGGCCTTTGCCAAGTCCAGGTAATTTTTTTCCTCCAAAAAGCAAGGCAATTATAAGAAGCACTCCTAATATTTCCCAGAAAGAAACTGTTCCAAACATTTTATCTCCTCAAAGATATTTTATAGTTTTAACACAATTGTGTCAAGTTTATAAATCGATCCCTTTTTTTATTCTACTGTTACTGATTTTGCTAAATTTCGAGGTTTATCTATATTACATCCTCTTTGTTTTGCAATATAATATGCAAATAATTGAAGAGGAACTATATTGAGAATTGGCTGGAGAATAGGGATTGTTTTTGGAACAATAATTGAGTCATTTGATATGTCTATAACTTTTTTTGCATCTTTATTTGTTATTGAAATGATCTTACCCTTTCTTGCTATGATTTGTTGAATGTTGCTTATCATCTTATTAATAGCTGAATCATCAGGAGCAATTGCAACTGTTGGAAAATTTTCATCAATTAAAGAAATTGGTCCGTGTTTCATCTCACCAGCAGGATAACCTTCAGCATGGATATATGAAATTTCCTTTAGTTTTAATGCACCTTCCATTGCAGTTGGATAATTATAAAGTCTCCCTATATATAAAAAATCCCTGTATTTTGAGTATTTAAGAGCTATCTTTTTTATTTTATCTGCATTATATAAAATTTCTCTTACCTGGTCGGGGAGATTCTTTAAAGCACATATGATTTGGCTACCCTCATAATAGGATAACCCCTGATATCTTCCAATAAGCAATGCCATAAGAGTCAGTATTACAAGCTGAGATGTATAAATTTTTGTTGATGCAACACCTATTTCAGGTCCAGCAAAATTGTAAACACCTGCATCTGTAACCTGTGCAATGGATGATCCAACAACATTTACAATTCCAAGAAGAAGAGCTCCTTTTCTTTTTGCCTCTTTTATTGCAGCAAGTGTATCAGCAGTCTCGCCTGATTGGGAAATTGCAAGAACCCCAATATTCTTATCCAGTTTTAAACGTCTATACCTGAATTCTGAAGCAAGTTCGCATTCAACATTTAATTCTGTAAGATTTTCAAGTATGTATCTTCCCAATAATCCAGCATAATAACTGGTTCCACATGATACAATAATTAATTTATTTATACTTTTCAATCTATCAAGAACAGGTATAAGCCCTCCTAATTTTGATACACCCTCATTCTCAATTATTCTTCCTCTAAATGCATTTTCAATTGTTTCAGGCTGTTCAAATATCTCCTTTAACATAAAGTGTTCATACCCTTTTTTGTCAGTTTTGAAACTTACTTCATCAAAAGTTTCAATTTCTTTTTCTAAAATTTCATTTTTGAAATTTTTTATATAATATCCATCAGAGTTAAGAACAGCCATCTCATCATCTCTGAGATAGATCATTTTTTTTGTAAAAGGAGAAATCGCGCCAGAATCTGAAGCTGCAAAAAATTCATTTTCTCCAACACCAATAATTATTGGGCTTCCTCTTTTTGCAACTACTATTTTATGGTCAATGTCAGAATGAATAACTGCAATCCCAAATGTCCCGATTAATCTTTCTATAGATTTTAGGACTGCATCTTCAAGATCTCCATTAAAATTTTCCTCAATTAGATGGGCTATTACCTCTGTATCTGTTTCAGATATAAAATTATGATTTTTTTTTATAAGTTCTTCTTTGAGTTCAAGAAAGTTTTCAATAATTCCATTGTGAACAACACTTATCTTTTTTGTACAATCTGTTTGTGGATGGGCATTTATTTCAGATGGTTCTCCATGTGTTGCCCATCTTGTATGAGCAATGCCAAAAGTTGAGTCAATTCTTTTGCCTGCTTTTTTTTCTTCTAATTTAAGGACCTTGCCCCGGGATTTAATAATTATATTTTTTTTATTATCAATAACTGCAAAACCTGCTGAGTCATATCCTCTATATTCAAGTCTTTTTAAACCTTCAATTAATATAGGAATAGCTTGTTTTTTCCCACAATAACTTGTTATACCGCACATATATTGCTCCTTATTTAAAATGGGTTAATGATGTTTTGCCTAAAGGATATACATTGAACCCAATTTCATACAATTTCTTATGGTCTAATATATTTCTACCATCAAAAATAAAAGCTGGTTTTTTCATTGATGTGTAGATTTTTTTATAATTAAGTTTTTTAAATTCTTCCCATTCTGTTAAGATTGCAATTGCATTTGAGCCTTTTGCTGTTTTATATGGATCAATTTCATATTTAACATTAGAATCAATCCCATTTAAATCTATTCTAGCATTATCAAGAGCTTTTGGATCAGTTATTGATATAAAAGCCCTTTCTTCCAACAATTTTTTGGTTATATAAATAGCCGGGGATTCTCTTGTATCTCCTGTGTTTGCTTTAAATGAAAATCCAAAAATGGCAATTTTCTTTTCAGAGATAGTATTGAACATCTCTTTAACAATTCTCTGGACAAATCTCTTTTCCTGGTATTGATTTATATTTACAACCATTTCCCAGTAATCTGCTACTTGTTCAAGTCCATAACTTCTTGCAATGTAAACCAGGTTAAGTATATCTTTCTTAAAGCATGATCCACCAAACCCAACCCCTGCATTTAAAAATTTAGAACCTATTCTTGAATCCCTTCCAACTGCATATGATATCTCTGAAATGTCTGCATCTGTTTTTTCACATAGAGCTGATATCGAATTTATTGAAGAAATTCGTTGCGCAAGGAATGCATTGGCAACAAGTTTTGAAAGCTCTGAAGACCAGAGGTTTGTCGAGATTATTCTTTTTTTTGGAATCCAATGAGTGTAAAGATCAATAATCTCCTGAGCTGCTTTTATTCCTCCTTTTGTTTGATGTGATCCAATGAGAATCCTATCAGGTTCAAGTAGATCTTTGATTGCAGTTCCTTCTGAAAGAAATTCAGGGTTTGATATTACTTCAAACTTAATGTTTTTTCTGTTTGATTTAAGGATTCTTTCCAGAGCTTGAGCAGTTCTTACTGGAAGAGTGCTTTTTTCAACAATGATTTTGTCTCTTTCAGAATATTTTATGATTTCATGAGCTGTTTTTTCCCAGTATTGCAAATCAGAAGCCATACCTGCTCCTTCTCCAAAAGTTTTAGTTGGAGTATTTACAGAAACAAAGATAATATCAGCCTTTTTTATTCCATTTTTAATATCTATAGAAAAAAACAGATTTTTTCCTCTTACCTTTTTTACTACATCCATAAGACCAGGTTCAAATACAGGAAGATTGTCAGAATTCCATTGTTTGATTCTATTTTTATTTATATCAACAACATTGATTTTGTATTCAGGACATTTTAGAGCAATAACTGACATTGTAGGACCACCAACATAACCTGCTCCTATACACAGTATA
>JAUXFB010000255.1 GCA_030620255.1 Candidatus Aminicenantota bacterium
AAATTCTTTTATTTGATTTCATAACTTCTTTATAAGATTTTTGTACTATCCTTTCAATAGATCTTTCTGTTATTTTTCCTCCTCTTGAGTTTAAGAATATAAATTCATTTTTGACTTTAAATTTTATTTCAGCTTCATCTAAATATTTCAACAATATATCCCTTGCTTTATCATTAAACGGCACAATTCTCTCTTTCTTCCCCTTACCCATTACTCTTAGTACACATTCTGTGAAATCAATATCCTGGATTTTAAGGTTAGTTAATTCAGATACTCTTAAGCCCGTTGCATATAGTAGTTCAAAACATGCTTTATTTCTTAATTTGAGAAAATTTTCTTGAGATAAACTATCCAGAAACATAATCATTTCCTTTTCAGTCAGAATCTGAGGAATTTTTTTATCAATTTTTGGAGTATTTATAAAATCAAATGGATTCTCTTTTAGTTTTCCCTTTTTCATAAGAAATGAAAAAAAGGATCTTATAGCATAAATTTTTCTTGAAACGGTTGCTTTATTTCTTGTTCTTAAAAAAATTATCGAAATAAAATCTTTAATAACATCTCTTCCAATCTTTAATTTATTTTCTTTTAAGTAATTATAAAATTGCTCAATATCCTGTCTATAAGCTTTTATTGTGTTAAGAGAAAATTTTTTTATATCTCTTAGATATTCAATATACTCTTTTAAATATCTGCTTTCTTTATCCATTTATCAAAACTCTCAATCGCAATTTTTGCCTTTAATTCCTTTTTTATTTTTTTATTTGCCTTTTTTACTCTTATATCAGGTAATAACCCAAAAGTAAATTTTGTTGGTTTGAAATCTTTCCAATTTGCTTGAGAAATATAGTTTATTAAAGCTCCAGTTGCAGTTTGTTTAGGCAAGCTATATAAAGGTTTATCTAATATCTTTTTTGAAGCAAAGATTCCAGCAATTAAACCTGAATTTATTGATTCAACATATCCTTCTACACCACAAATCTGGCCTGCAAAGAACAAATTTTCCCTCAATTTTGATTGATAAAATTTGTCTATTAACAAAGGAGCATTTATATAAGTGTTCCTGTGCATTCTCCCATATCTTTCAAATGTTGCATTTGTAAGACCTGGAAGTTTTCTTAACACACGTTTCTGTTCTCCCCATTTTAGCCTTGTTTGAGACCCAATAAGTTGATAAAAATTCTTCTTTACATCATCCTGCCTTAATTGGATTACAGCATAAGGCATTTTATTGGTTTTAGGATCTATAAGTCCAATAGGTTTCATAGGTCCAAAAGATAGAGATTTTTCTCCCCTTTGTGCAATTTCTTCAACAGGTAGACAGGCTTCAAAAAAGAGATTTTTTTCGCAATCTTTTATTTCAACTTTTTCAGCATTTATTAAATCATTTACAAAATCATTGTACTGTTCTTTATTCAAAGGTATATTTATAAAATCAGCTTCTCCTTTATTATATCTTGATGCATGGAAAACTTTATTGTAATCAATTGATTCAGCATTTATTATGGGGCTTGTTGCATCATAAAAAAACAAATTTTTCCTCATAGTTATTTTTGTCAAACTTTCAGAAAAGTTTTGACTTGTAAGTGGACCTGTTGCTATTATAACTGGTATATCTGCTATTGGAAATTTTTTAATCTCTTCATTTATCAAATTTACATTAGGCATAGATTTAAGTTCATAAGTGATCTGTTCTGCTAATTTCATTCTATCAACAGCAAAACTATTTCCAGCAGGTACTCTGTTTCTTTTAGCAACTTTTAAAAAGAATGAGTCAAGCATTTCTAATTCTTTTTTTAATAGCCCTGAGCTTGAAGAAATTGAAAATGAACCAAGGGAATTTGAACAAACCATTTCCCCTAAAAATCCTGTTGTGTGAGCTTCTGTCATTATTTGTGGTCTCATTTCATATAAATCTACTCTAATTCCCCTTTTAGAAATCTGATATGCTGCTTCAACTCCTGCAAGTCCACCACCAACAATAATAACCTTTTTTTCCATCACCTACTTTTTCTATATATGTATTTACATTCAGGATAACCAGGACATGCAATGAAATATCTTTTAGTTTTCCTGGAAAACTTCTTTATTAAAGGTTTTCCACATTTTGGACACTGGCCAAAATCTTCTTTTAATGTCTTAATATAATCACATTCAGGGTAACCTTTACACCCAATAAAGAATTGCCTTGTTTTCCTTGAATATCTTTTAACAAGAAATTTTCCACATTTTGGACATTTTTCTTCTAAAATTTGATCACCTTTTTGATTGTTGTTTTCATCTATTCTTTCAGTATATTTACACTCTGGAAAAGCGGTACATCCAACAAACCATGATTTTGTCTTATAGGAATATTTTCTTGCAAGTTCTTTATTACACTTAGGGCACTTTCTGCCTATTAATAAATTTACTTTTCCGGATTTTTCTATCTTTTCTAAATCATTTTTAAGTTTCTTATAAAACTCATCAATACCTTTAATCCATTCAAGTTTTCCCTCTGAAACAAGGTCAAGCTGCTTCTCAAGTTCTGATGTGAAATTATAGTTTATTATATCTTTAAAATTCTCTTCAAGATATCCATTAACCTTTATACCTAAAAAGGTTGGAATAAATTTCCCTTCTTCTTTGTAAATATAATCGCGTTTTCCAAGAGTATCTACAATTTTTGCATATGTTGAAGGTCTTCCTATTCCCTTTTCTTCGAGTATCTTAACAAGGCTTGCCTCAGTATATCTTGCATGTGGTTTTGTGAAGTTCTGTTTATGAATAATTTCTATTAGTTTTAAAATTTCTCCTTCATTTAATTCAGGTAATTCTTCGAGTTTATTCTGAAGCTTGAGAATTTTCAAATAACCAAGAAATTTTATAATTTCACCCTTTACTGTGAATAAATATTTTCCATTATAAATCTTAAATATTGTTTCCTCAATTCTTGCTTCCTCCATTTGAGAAGCTAAAAATCTATCCCATATTAACTTATAAATTTTATATTGGTCATTTTTGAGAAATGTTTTTAATTCTTCAGGATTATGAAAAGGTAAAGTCGGCCTTATTGCTTCATGAGCATCTTGAATTTTTTTCTTTGTACTAAAAAAATTAGGTTTCTCAGGACAGTATTCTTTTCCATAATTTGAAATAATAAACTTTTGCGCAGCTTTTTTTGCTTCATTTGAAATTCTGTATGAATCAGTTCTCATATATGTTACCAAACCTGTACGTTCAATGCCCTTTAAGTTGATCCCTTCATACAATTGTTGAGCTATTCTCATTGTCTTCTTTACAGGA
>JAUXFB010000267.1 GCA_030620255.1 Candidatus Aminicenantota bacterium
ATATAAATAAAGCATACTGGGCAGATGGTTTTTCAGCCCAGCTCAGGACCCAATCATATAGCTTTCTAACAAAATTAAATCTCATCAAATTCTCTGGATAACTCTTCCTTTAATTTTTTACTACAATCTAAATTGTATCTTATTGGACTCATTGAAATATACCCATTTTTTACTGCCCATACATCTGTTCCATTTTCCCCTTTATAAGTAGGATTACCTGTACCAATCCAGTAATATTTCCTACATCTAGGATCCTTATCTTCTATTATATCTGGCTTATATGCTTTCATCCCAGGAGATGTAATCAAAAATTTACCATTATTATTATAAGGTATATTTACATTATAAATAACATCTCTCTTCTTGAGCCTTATTAATTTTTTTAAAATCTTTTTTGTAATTTCAGCACTATCTTCTATATTATACTTTTCAACACCTTTTCTACTTTTATCTGACATAAGAGAAACAGCCATTGAAGGGATATTAAATAAGTAGCCTGAAAATGCACCTCCAACTGTTCCTGAAAAGTATATATCCTGCGAAATATTTTCACCTAAATTCATTCCAGAAATAATAAAATCAGGAGGTTCAGGTAATACCTTCATAATTGCAACATTAATACAATCAACAGGTGTACCGCTAACTGAGTAAACATTTTTTTCAATACAGTTTATCCTTAAGACTTGATTTAAAGTTAATGCCATGCTTACTGCACTTCTTTCTCTATCTGGAGCTACAATATAAACATTATATTCTTTAGAAAGAGATCTCTTTAAATAAAAAATGCCTTTTGATAAATATCCATCATCATTTGTTAACAATATAGTTTTTTTCTTTTTCAATTAAAAATATCCTTTAAAATTAATGTACAAATTTAAAATAAAAGATGGTCGGGACGAGTGGATTCGAACCACCGACCACACGCACCCCAAGCGTGTACGCTACCAGACTGCGCCACGTCCCGAGCAATTCTATTTTTTACCATTTTTATCAATAATTGTCAATATTTCCTTTAAGCTGGTTTTAATAGTTTTTAATTTATCTGCACTCATTTTTGTAGAATCAGTAATATTGTCATTATAGTTTCCATAATCATTTTTAATTATCTCTTTAATCCTTGATTTTTCTAATTTTTCAACAATCAACAATTGTTTTATCTTAAATATTACTTCAATATCTCTTCTTGTATAAAATTTTTCGCCAACTTTATTAATAACAGGATTTATTACACCAAATTCTTTTTCCCAATAGTCAAGAACTTTGCCATCCAGGCTTGTGATGTTTATTGCTTCTTTTCTTTTAAAAGTTAGTTTATCAGGTATTTTAAAATCCATTTTTTCTTTGTTATATATTATACTACATTTAAATTCATAAAAAAATACCATTTCTTTTATTCTTTAAATTTCCTATTGAAAACATTATTTTTTTTCTTTAAAATAGATTATAAGGAGTGATTGATGTTAGTAAAAAAATATGATGAAATCAAAAAAGAGAAGGTAAATATTGAAGGTGCAGATAACACCTCAATACGCTGGTTAATAGGTGAAAATTCCAAAGCACCTAATTTTTATTTAAGGTTATTCGAGATTGAACCTGAAGGACATACACCAAGTCACACACATTCATGGGAACATGAAGTATATATTCTTGAGGGAAATGGCAGGTTAAACTCTAAGGGTAAATCAATTCCATTAAAAAAAGGATGTTTTGCACTTATACTCCCTGAAGAAGAACATCAATTTGAAAACACAGGTGATACTGTTCTCAAATTCTTATGTGTTGTTCCAAAATAAAAATAGGCTAATTTTAATTCTGTAAATAAAAAACAATTATTATATATTATAAATTCTATTCAGTCTCAATCTTAGATTCAAGTTCTATTATTTTTTTTTCAATATTGTCAATCTGAGAATAAATATCCGAAAGTTCTTTATTCTCTACTCTATTAACAACCACCTCTCCACCAATTTTTTCAAAAAGATCATCTTCTTGCTTATCTATTTCTCTTTTTTCTGTATCTAAAGCTTTCTTTTTCTTTTCTAAATCACTTATTATCTTATCAATTTCATTCTCTTTTGCTTTTTGTTCTTCTTTAAAAGATTTTATTCTATCATTGTACTCACTTATTTTAGACTTAATTTCATCAAATTTTTTCTTGGACATTTCTTTATCTTTATTTAAAGATTCCAATTTTTTAACTATTTCCGGCTCTTCAGCTTTCAATTTCTTTATATTTTTTTCAATCTCCTCTTTCTTTGTTTTCTTCTCTATATTAGACAAGTACTCATCTTTTTCTACTTTTTCAATTTCTTTCTCAGCACTCTTAATAGCTTTCTCATTTGTTACACTTAACTTCTCTTCTTCCTTTACATCCTTTTCTATTTTGTTTAATTCATTTCCAATATCTTTAAATTCCATATCGAAGGGTTTTTTTTCCTCTTCATTCTCTTTAATTTTTATTTCCTGATCTTTCTTAAAATTACCAAAATCTTCTTTGTATTTCTCAATTTTCGAATTCAAATTTTCAATTTCATTCAATACTTTACTTTCCTCATCCTTCAATTTCTTAAGTCCATCTTTTACTTTATCAAGATTTGAAACATCTATTTCCTTTTCCCATATACTTTCTCCAAGTTTTCTTATAAGAACTGCCTTTTTCTCTTTTTCTTTATCTATTTTACCTTTAATTCTTGCCCTCTTTATTTTTTTTGTAATAGATGAAAAAAGTTTCTTAACCCCATTTCTTACTCCCTTGTCTCTGATTAAAATAAAAATAATAAGAATTACAATAACTATAATAAGAAGCCAAAATACCCATATTGGAAGAGTTATACTTTCCATTTTTTACCTCCTTCTTAATAATATTAAAAAAGAATCCAATTTTCAACAGTAATTCAAATATAAATAAAATAAGTTTTTACCATTTTTAATGCATCCATACTTTATTTACTTATTCTACTTTTTCATCAAATATATAAAAATTATAATAAGAATTAAAAAGAGGGCACTCATCCCCCATTTTACTCTATTTAATCGAAAGTTCATTAACTCTCTCTCATCAAGAAAATATGTATCTCCACCTGCATTCACAATCACTCTTTTTTTTATA
>JAUXFB010000150.1 GCA_030620255.1 Candidatus Aminicenantota bacterium
AAGCTGAAATAAAAAAGAAGGTAGCATATAGAGATGGCAGCACTTTTGGAAGTGTGTTTGCTTCTAAGCTTGATGAAATCGTTAAAAAACAGGATGATAGCAAAGGGAAGAAAAAGAAAATAAAGCCTAAAAAATGAAGCTTATATATTCAAAATGGATGAAAGAACTTGATTCTCAAACCATAAACAATATAGGTGTTCCATCTATTGTTTTAATGGAAAATGCTTCAAGAGGTGCTGCAGATTTTTTTTCAGAAGAATATGATCTTAAAAGATATAAAAATGTCGTTATAGTAGTAGGAAAAGGTAATAATGGAGGAGATGGTATTGCTTGTGGTAGGATAGTATATCAAAAAGGGTATAATATTGAATTTGTTTTACTTACATCTTATGAACGATTTAATATTGACCCTAAGATAAACTTTAATATAATAGAAGAAATAAGCCTGAGTTATTCAATAATAAAAAGAATAGATGAATTAAAGATAATCCTTCAAAAGTATAATAAGTATGATACTTTTTTAATTGATTCAATATTTGGGATTGGGATAAATAAACCTGTTAAAAAAGGATTTTATTCTGAAATTATAAATTTAATAAATGATTCTGGTTTTAGAGTTGCTTCAATTGATATTCCTTCTGGGATTTCTGATTCATTTGCCCCAGAAGAAGGAGTACATATCAATGCTGATATAACTGCAACTTTTCAAAATTTAAAAATATCACATATTTTTCCTTATGGAAATAAATACTGTGGGAACATAAGGATCATAGATATTGGGATTCCAAAAGTATTGGTTGAGCAGGATAAATATTATATTGAGATAATTGAGCCTTCTGATTTTAGAAATTTGTTTCAAAAAAGAGAAATTGATGCACATAAAGGGAAGTATGGACATGTGCTTAATGTTTCGGGCTCCATTCAAAAACCTGGTGCTGGAATATTGAGTTCTTGTGCGATTTTAAAAGCAGGTGCAGGATTATGTACTGCTGCTGTTTGTAAAGAGAACAGATTGCTTGTAATTCAGGCTAACCCTGAAATAATGACACTTGTTTACAAAAATAATATTGAAATTCTAAATAGGTTAAAAGAGTTTAATTGTATTTTAACAGGTCCTGGGCTTGGGGATAATGAAAATACATATAAGATTGTTTCAATGTTGATAAAAGAATCTGATGTACCTTTAATTTTGGATGCAGATTCTATAAATGTTTTAAAAAACAGGAAGGAAATACTTAAAATAAAAAAAGGTAATCCCATTATCATTACACCACATATTGGAGAATTTTCAAGGCTGACTGGCTTATCTGTTTTGGAAATAAGTAAAAATAGTATTGCTATTAGCAGAGAATTCGCTATGGAATTTAATATTTTTGTGGTCTTAAAGTCACACAATACGCTTATTGCAACACCTGAAGGTAATGTGTATGTAAATCAAACAGGTAATCCGGGTATGGCTACTGCAGGTAGCGGAGATGTTTTAGCAGGAATAATTGCAGGATTTGTCTCTCAATTTATAGATAAATATCATTTAGATGTTATTCTTAAAGCAGCTGTTTTTTTACAGGGGTTTTCCGGAGATATAGCTGTCAGAAAAAAAGGTGAATTAAGTCTTATGGCTTCTGATATTATAGATTATTTTTCTGATGCAATTTTAAATTTAGATGATTTTAAAAGTCAATTCGAATTCTCCTGATAAAACTTTTGAAATAGGAGAAAAAATCGGCCGACTCTTAAGAGGAAATGAAGTAATCCTTCTTTGCGGAGACTTGGGTGCGGGTAAAACTATATTTACAAAGGGTATTGCTTCTTCATTGGGAATAAATCCAGATAATGTTGTGAGTCCTAGTTTTGTTATAATGAATAAATTTGAGGGTGATTTACATACTCTTTTGCATTTTGATTTATACAGGTTAGGGG
Organism: Candidatus Aminicenantota bacterium; assembly: GCA_030620255.1. Classification (GTDB taxonomy): domain Bacteria; phylum Acidobacteriota; class Aminicenantia; order UBA2199; family UBA2199; genus JAUWNT01. The sequence continues at coordinate 1,921 of JAUXFB010000150.1, forward strand.
AAAATATAGAAAATAATGTTCCTGAAATTGACGAATATATTGATGAAAATATAATTGTTGTTGAATGGGCGCAATATTTGAGTCCTTCATATTTTAGATTAAAGAATTCAATTGATATTAAATTTAGTGTTAGAGACAATTACATAAGAACCATAAAGATTAAAACAAGAGTTGGTTTAAAGTTCGTATTCTAATTTGAAATAGAATATATGAAATATAGTAGAAAAAGCCTCCCGGTTTTCCGGGAGGCTTTTTTTATTTATTAAAAGAAAAAATTTACTCCAAAATTAAATGTAAGACCACTCATATCCAATTTTTCAAAACCCTCAAAATAGGATGAGAGATCATCTTTTAAATATAGATATCTTGCTTCAAAAGATATACCAAAAGATCTTCTTATCCTGAATATAATTCCTGCTCTACCATTAAAACCTATGGAAAGTTTATCACTTTCAGCATATCCATCACTTATTGTTCCATCTTCAAAGTCAATAAAATCTCCCCACTGTTCATATTTCCATGCATATAAACCTGCACCGCCGCCTATAAATGGGTAAATCCTTGCTCTAGTCCCCATTGGGTAAATTTTAAAATTAAGTTCAAATGATGTTATTTTGAGAGAAAGATTTTGATAAATCGGGCTACCATCATCATACTCGTAATCCCTGTACATTGAGTATTCTTCATGTTTATAATGCCCTGTTTCAAAAGAGACAGAAAGTTTCTTGTTAATAAAGAATTCATATTCCATTGCATAATAGGCATCACGAAAATCTTCTTTGTTAAAGGTTAGATTCTCAATGTTCACATCCCATAGATCAGAACTTAAAGATGGCACAAACAACCCGATTTTAAAATTTAAGCTATTTTGAGCTTTTAAAGAAAATAAACCAATTGTTATGATTAATAAAAAAATAAAAAATATTTTTTTCATTTTTTACCTCCAAAAAAGATATGCAATTTTAATGCCAGGTTTATTTAATAAAAAACATGAAAAAGTGTCCTATTTTTAGGACATAATATAAGAAAATGTAACTTTTTTGTGACAAAATGAAAGATGCAGGCATTCTGTTTGAAGGGTAAATTTGATTAATTTTTCGAAACTTTTATAAATGGAAATAAAATAATTGTGATAAAACCCATTATAATAAGTGCATGGCTTAACCCAATATATTGGGCGAAAAGTCCCATTAAAAATGAAAAAAAAGCTGAAAAGATGGATTTTAATTGTGATTCTCCTGAAAGTCCAGTTGCCATAATGCGTGAAGAGATAAATTCACTTATGTATCCAATGTTAAGAGGTCTTCTTAGATTTTCATTCAGGAATGTTAAAACAAAGAAAATGATTGAGAAAATATATAGGTTAAAGCCCAGAAATAATCCAGATATTATTACAAAAATTGCACCTGCTACAAAAGTAAGGTTAATACCAGAGGAAATATTCTTGATCTTTTCTGAAAAAGGGCCTGCAGCTCTTGATGCGTATGAGGTTAATATATATATAAAAAAGTAAACTAAACCTATGAGAATTGAACTTTTTTGTTTTGTATCTAAAAAAGTAAATAATGGCAGAGCTATAGCATAGTTTTTTAAAATAGGCTGTAAATAATCTTTTGTTCCTTTATGAAGACCACTAAAAACTGAGGAATTCATAAGTGCCTTAATTGTGAATTTATCTTTAAATATATTAATAAAATCTCTTATTGTTAATTTTAACCTTTGTTTAACCCTGAGAACAAGATTACCTTTTAATGGTTTTATTTCTCCGTCAAGAGATTTAGGATAAGAAAACATTAAAAACAGTTCTAAAATATATGGAATAATGGATGCAAGAAACACGATTTTGTAAGAACCTGTGCGAAATACAAGGCACATAGCAATAATAGATGATAGAGCTGAGCCTAATTGAGAGGCGCTTCGTGTATATCCGTAATAGTGTATTTTTAAGTGTTTTATTCTTTTAATCTCAAGGTAAGATAGGATCATAGCTTTATGAGTTCCTGTGCGAAAAGCCTCACCAATAGAGAAAAAAATCATTGCAATAATATATGAGTAAAACCCGGGAACAAAGTAAAATATAATAAAAGAGAGAATATATGAAGTGAAAGAAAAAATCATAGATTTTCTTCTTCCAAAACTATCTGCAATTATTCCGGTTGGAAGCTCAAATATATTTGTTGAGATTTCTCTAATTGAATAAAGTATTCCTATCTGTATGTAATTAATTCCCATTTCAAGGAAAAAAAGTATGAGAAAGGGTTCAAAAAAGCGAAGATTTTTCAAAAAACCATATGCTGAAAATTTATAGAATTGAAGATTCTTTGGAATCTTTTCCATTTCACATTATAGCATATACAATGGATATCTTTTTCGTCATTTAAAATCTTTCTTTTTACTTTAAAAAATGTTAGAATGTCGCTTGAATTTAAAAATAGGAGAATTGGATTATGACAAAAAAAATTATTATTCTTTTAGTAATTACTTTTTTCTTAGTTCAGGGCATTGCTTTTAGTGCTGGGAATGAAGTACCGAAAAAAGCTTTAAAATTAGAAAAAAAGGGAGATAAAGCTCTACAAAAGAACGAATTTGATAAAGCAATGGAGTATTATAATGAGGCATTAAAAATCTATGCAGAAAACGACCAGATTCATTGTAAAATCGCGTCTGTATTCACTGCTCAGAAAAATGATATTGAGGCTGTCAATCATCTTGAAAAGGCATTAGAAATAAATCCTGAGAATCAAATGGCAGGTAAAACATTAGTTCAAAAATATTTTATATTAGGTAATGAACAGTTAAGACAGAAGAAGATTGACAAAGCCAATGACTATTATTTGAAGTTAATAGGAGTCGCAGTTGCAGAAAATCTGGCAAAAGAGTTTTATTCAAAAGCTTTATATCAGCTTGGAGTTAATTGTTATATTATAAAAAAGCATGAGAAATCAAATGAGCATTTACTGAAATTGGTAAAAATACCTGG
>JAUXFB010000186.1 GCA_030620255.1 Candidatus Aminicenantota bacterium
TTTTATGGAACAGGGTTCAACAGGGAGGATACAGTCTTGCAAATGGTGTGGATCTTTCATTATTCCGTAATATACCAGTTGCATCGGAAATGAAAAGTCTTGGGAAATTTGCTCTTGAGCAAATAAGGGGTCAGTTGCTTGGAGAAATCAACAAGAGAGTGGGTAAGGTTTTTAATGATCTGAACAAACAGGCAAAAAAAGAAGAGTTATTATGTCTGTATGCAGCTGGAATCCCCACAATAGCTGCAGGTACAAAAATAGGTCCTTCTACAGTTGAAGAGTTACTTACTCAATTTGGACCTGAAGTTGCAAAAGCACTTGTTTTTGATATTGCATTGGGTAAATCTATGCCTACAGGACTTATCCTTTCCATTCCGGGTGTGACACAGGTGCAGTATTATTATAAAGGTCTTAAAAATGGTTCTGAGAGCAGAAAATTTAAAATTAAGGGGCAGATTATTAATGGCATGTTGAATTTATCAATGGATGGAGATGTGTATGAGGGTAATAAAAATCTATATGTTCAATATGAAGTAAATTATAAAAAGGAAACACACCCTTTTCCAACATGGTCCCCATTTATTGATAAAAATGTGCAAATTCATAAAAAAGGAAAGCATACAGTTTATGAAAGGAAAACAATTATTGAAAGAAAACAGTATAAGGATAAAAAAACTGGACATTATAAAATTATTGATTTTCCTAGAGATATTTCCATACCTCGTTCAGTTGCTTTTTCAGCTCCATTTGCATCATTTCATAAAGCAGGAAAACACAGGAATAAGGTGCGAGTGTGGCAGGAGTATGAGTACAACTGGACAGCATATCAACTAACTGAACCAAAGAAAAAATCCAAAAAATAAGGGGAATTAAAGCCTGATCATTTTTGAAATTATGTGTTCAAGTTTATCTTCAATTTTTATTAATCTGGATGATTCGTTTAAAATGTTTGAAGATTCAAAACATATCCTTTCCTTTTTTAAAAAATTGTAAGCTGTTAAAAGTGCATTCAGAAAATCCTTCTTTTTTAGATATGTAAAAAAACCATCATTATTTATAATAGCTTCACTTTTCAATAGTCTGTTTAAGTAAATATATCTTGTTTCCAATCTTTCTATTAAAGGGAATGTTAAAATATCCTTTTTTGATTTAAGAATTTTTTTATACCTGATTTGTTGACTTAAATTGTTTGATTTAATTAACGATTTGTATAAAGGTGTTGTAGAGTAGGGAATCAGGAATGGAGAATGTGCAAGGATTTCAAATGTTTTGAATTTGTTATGCAAATTATATATAAAAATGAATTCATCAATAAACTCCTGCCAGTCTGAGTTATGATCACTGCTTATCCAAAAGTGATAGTTTTTTATTTCTCTTTTTTCAAACTCATATATTAAATCTTTTATCTGGTTTTTATGAGGAATTAATTTACCTAACCTCAAGCCTCTTTTTCTTAGAAAGGTATCAGTTCCCAACCATATTAAGGGTTGATTGTTTACAAATAGATCTTTATCATTGGTCATATTGATTACATTTTTTTCTATTTGATTTTTTTTATTAAAAAAAGAATTGATAGATGTTTGGATTCCCCACAATTTGAAATTAAATCTTTTTATTAAAGAAAAAATATTTTTTGCATAATCAATATCCTGTAATATGTCATCATCATTTATATTTATAGTTTTCGATAAAGGGGATGTTAATTTAAATTTTTTGATTTTATTTTCAAACTCTTTTATAAGATATTCGAATTTTTCTTCAGGTAATTTTCTTAATATTTTACCCTGAACCTTTGAGCAAAATATACAACTTCTTTTGCATCCTCTTGAAAGATTTATTTCAAGTCCATTTTTGACATGTTCTTTTTTTAAAAAATCAATATTGAATCTGAAATCATTGAAATTTTCCGGTCTATTTATTTTATTAATATCTGAAATTAATATGATGCCTGAATCTTTGAAAAATAAACCTTTAAACTTAAACAATTCATTCAAAATATTCTTATTTATTGAATTTAATATGTCAGTTATGATCAATTCAGATTCACCTCTTACAATTAGATTTATTTCAGAAAGGTGTAAAGCTGTATGCAGGGGATTTAAAGTTATTAAAGGTCCTCCTGCTGCAATCAATCCTTTAAAGCCTTTATTTAAGCTTGAAAGGAATTTTTTTGTCTCTATAAGAGTATCTTCAAATAGAGTAAAACCTATGAGATCAAAATTAAATAATTCTTTATTAATGTTTGAATAGGGAAGGACCTGTTTTTTTATATTAATATTGAATTTGTTGTTTTTTAATGATGAACCGAGAAAGAGTGATGAAGCTGTTAAATCTATTGTATCCCATCTTTTGTCTGTTATTAAAGCAGGGTATATAAGAAGGATATTTTTTATATTTCTCTTTTTTTTGAAATTTAATTTTTTATGATTTGTAGTATCAATTTTTTTTAGATTTTCAAGTATATTATTTTTAAAATTTATAAAAATAGATGATTTATTTTGAGAAGTATTATTTCTATTTATATAAAATGTGTTTTCTTTAATCTCTTTATCAAATAAGATATATTTATATTTAGTTTCTAAATTATTTTTTTCTATCCATTCATTAATATCACATAAAAATTCAAGTATATCTGTATAATTGAATTTATCCGGATTGTATTTAATAAGCCATTTCCCCTTAAACATATTAGAATTATCCAGCATACAATTATTATACAATAAAATATATATTTTTGGGTATCAAAGTTTATGTGTGGTTTTTTCAGATAAAAAAAATGATCCCTGAAGGATTCGAACCTTCGACCTATTGATTAAGAGTCAATTGCTCTGCCAGCTGAGCTAAGGGACCATTTAATTGTGAAATTTATCATAAAACGATAATTATGTCAATATTAGTAAGATTTTAACGAATTTTTTTTTGAATTTATATGAGAGTCTTATTTTATTCAGGTTCACGGAAATTTTTTATTATCTTTTCCAGACGAGGTTTTAGATATTCCATTCCCTCCACAGGAGTGTTAAAAAAGTGGAATAATTTGACATCATCAGGAGAAATTAATTTCATTTTAACTAATTTATCGAAATTGATCAGATCTTCCCAGAATGCTTTATCATACAAGAGTATGGGTAGATAGGGTTTTTCTAATTTATGTGTTTGAATAAGGGTTAAAGTTTCAAATAGTTCATCTAATGTCCCATATCCTCCTGGAAAGCATATTAGAGCTTTAGCATAATATACGAACCATAGCTTTCTCATAAAAAAGTAATGAAATTCGAAATTAAGTTCAGGAGTTATGAAATTGTTTGGTTCCTGTTCATGGGGTAAAGATATATTTAAGCCAATTGTTTTACTATTCGCTCTTTTTGCACCTCTATTAGCTGCTTCCATAATCCCGGGACCTCCACCAGTACAGATTTTGAAGCTGTCACCATTGTCAGGAAGATCTTTTGCCCAGGTTGCAAGTTTAAAAGCCAATTCTTCTGCAGCCCAGTAATATTTTTTTGTGTCAAATTTGTCTTCTCTATAAGGTTTGACTCTTGCTGAACCAAAAAAAACCACTGTGTGTTTTACATTGTGTTCATAAAATCTCTTTTCAGGTTCAAGATATTCTGCAAGAATTCGTATTGTTCTTGCTTCTCTTGATTTCAAAAAATCAACATCTTTGTATGCTTTCGGAGCTCTTTTCATTTTTTGCCTCTGTTATTTATGTAGTATTATATAATAGAAAAGCTCAATAGTAAAATGAATATTTTTCAGGTTCATCATGTTCCAAAGAGAAGTCTTAACGATTTAATATTTAAATCTGGCTGAATTTCTTATAAAACTCGTGTTTGTTCTTCTTAAACTCTATAGCCTGTTTATAGAGATTATCAGCGATTTCGGGAAATTGCCTTTTTAAAACACTATAACGATCTTCATTCATTAGAAAATCGATCATATCTGATTTAGGATCTTTTGTTTCATATATAAATGGATGTTTACCCTCTTTAGTCAGGTCAGGATCGTATCTATAAATTGGCCAGTATCCTGAGAGTACAGCATTTTTCTGTTCCTCATATGTTCTTGTCATAACAAATCCGTGTGCAATACAAGGAGAGTAAGCAATTATAAGAGATGGCCCATCATAAGCTTCAGCTTCTAAAAAA
>JAUXFB010000017.1 GCA_030620255.1 Candidatus Aminicenantota bacterium
GAAAATATAATAGATGTTCTTATATTTTTTATAGATGTTCGCACACCTCATGGACACGAGCATGATATTCAAACACTTATTCGCATATCTGTTTTAACAAATATTCCAATAGCATTGAATGCTCAAACTGCTGATTTTATTATTTATTCAGAATTGATAAAAAATAAAACAGTAAAAAAAATGAAAAACAGGGAATTACCCATTTCTATCCAAGACTAAGGGATTATATAAAAAAACAATCACACTGTAGGGTTAAGTCTTGCATTACTACATTTTCAATTTTATTTTACATATCATCAACTTGACACTGATTTTTATAGGTTCTATAAAATTCCATCTAATATGTTATGGATTTTTACAATGCCTTGATTTTAATTATCTTATATGATAAATAACTTATATGCTCAGCTTGGATGTATCATTGTTTTTTATTGCTTTATTAGTCTGGATTTTAATGATCGTACTGGATAAAATTTACTACAAACCTGTTGGGGAAATAGTAGGGCAAAGAGAAAATAAGATCGAGAAAGACTCAGCTTCAATTGAACATATGATTGCAGGTGTAGAAAATAAAACTAAGAATATTGAAGATATTTTAATAAAAGCGAGAAAGGATTCAATGAAATTAAAAGAGAATTTGATAAAAAAAAATGAGGAGAAAATAGAAAGATTGATTTCAGAAGAAAATGAAAATTTAAAGAGAAGATTTGAGGAGAGCATGAAAAAATTGGATGAGGAGATTGCTTCTGCTGAAGAGAAACTTGGAAAAGAGGTTGAAGAATTTAGTAATGAAATTAAAGAAAAATTTCTATGATTTTAAAAAGCAAGGTATCAATTATTATATTTCTTTTAGTAACAGTGGCTCTTTTTGCTTCAGTAGAAGAAGAACAAGCTCATCATTTTGATTGGTACGGTTTTTTTGGATCTGTTATAAATGCAGTTATTCTTTTTGGAGGGTTGATATATTTATTAAGAAAACCGATTGGAGAGCTATTATACAAAAGAACTTTAGAAGTTAAGACAGATATAATTAATAGAGATAAGAATCTGGAAAAAACATCAAATCAACTTAAAGAATTGCAAAATAGGATTGATAAAATTGAAAGAGAGGTTCAGCAAATAAAAGACATTTCCAGAAAAAAGGCTGAAGATGAGGTAAAAAGAATTGAGGAACTGGGGAAAAATGAGTGTGAGAAAATAAAACTCTTAACTAAAAAGGAGATTGATGTTAAGATAGAGTCTTCAATCAGGAGGCTGAAATCAAAGATTGCTGATTTGACAGTTGAGCATTTTAAAAAAGATATTATTTCAGAACTTAATGATAAATCACATGATAAGATAATAGAAAAGAATATTGAGATAAGTGGAGAAATAATTGAGAGAGAATAGTTTAGCAAAAAGATACGCAAAAGGGTTAATTAAAACAATAAAAAATGAGAAGGAGTATATTGTAGTAAAAAAAGAATTGGAAAAGTTTTTAAAAATCTTGAATGACAATTCTGAATTAAAAGCTGGTTTGGAAACTTTACTATTCACTAAAAAACAAAAAAAAGAGATGGTGAATGAAATAAATAAAAAAGTAATGTTTCATGAAAAAACCTTTAAATTTCTTATGATTTTAATGGAAGAAAATAGAATGATTTTTCTTGATGTTATTATTCAATTACTGGAAGAATTATGGTTTGAAAGAAATGGTGTTGAAAAGCTCAAAGTTCTATCAGCAGTAAAATTAAGTAAAAAGTTAGAACAAAAGTTAATAAAAAATCTTGAAAAATCTTTTAATAAAAAGATTGTTTTAGAAAAAGAGATTGACAAATCTTTAATTGCAGGTATAAAAATCCAGAAAGGTTCAATTTTTTACGATTTTTCAATTGAAGGTAATTTAAGTAAATTAAAGGATTCATTATTAGAGGAGAATTAAGTGTATATTAAAGTTGATGAAATAAGTGAATTAATTAAACAAAAGATTGAGGGTTTTAAATTAGATTTTAATAAGGAAGAGACTGGAATTGTAATTTCAATTGGTGATGGTATTGCACAGATTTATGGGTTGGAAAATGTAATGTATAATGAATTAATTGAATTTCCTCATGATATATTTGGGATAGCTCTTAACCTTGAAGAGGATAATGTTGGAGCAGTTATACTTGGAGAAGGTTTCAAAATAAATGAGGGAGATATTGTAAAAAGAACTGGCAGGGTAATTTCTGTTCCTGCAGGAGAGGCGCTTGTTGGCAGGATTGTAAACCCTATTGGGAGACCTCTTGATGATAAGGGTCCTATTGAAACAAAAACATATATGCCTATTGAATCTATTGCTCCGGGTGTAATGGATAGAATGCCAGTTAAAGAACCTCTTCAGACTGGTATAAAGGCAATAGATGCAATGATTCCAATTGGAAGAGGTCAGAGAGAATTAATAATTGGTGATCGTCAGACTGGAAAAACTACAATTGTTCTTGACACAATAATAAATCAAAAAAAAGAAGATGTGATTTGTGTATATGTTGCTATTGGTCAAAAACAGTCAACTGTTGCACAGGTTATAAAAACATTGGAGGATACTGGAGCTATTGATTACTCTATTGTAGTTGTTGCAAGTGCGTCAGAACCTGCTGCAATGCAGTATATTGCTCCTTATGCAGGATGTGCAATGGGTGAATATTTTATGAAAAAGGGTAAACATTCATTATTGATATATGATGATCTATCCAAACATGCTGTTGCATACAGAGAGATATCTCTGTTATTAAGGCGTCCTCCTGGAAGAGAGGCATATCCAGGAGATGTTTTTTATCTTCATTCAAGATTACTGGAGAGGGCTTCAAAATTAAATGAAGATAAAGGCGGGGGATCACTTACTGCTTTACCTATTATTGAAACTCAGGCATCTGATGTTTCTGCATATATTCCGACAAATGTAATTTCAATTACTGATGGACAGATATATTTAGTACCGGAACTCTTTAATGAGGGCCAGAGGCCTGCTATTGATGTTGGTATCTCTGTATCAAGAGTTGGAGGAAATGCTCAGATAAAGGCAATGAAACAGATAGCAGGATCATTAAAACTTGAACTTGCTCAATTTAGAGAATTAGCTGCATTTATTCAATTTGGTGCAGATCTTGATAAGGCAACTGTTGCACAAATTGAGAGGGGTAAGAGGTTGTCTGCTCTTCTAAAACAAGATCAGGGAGTACCTATGCCTGTTGAAGAACAAATCCTTGTTATATTTGCAGGAACCAAAGGCTTTATTGATGAATTCCCTGTTGATTCTATAGGAAAATATGAAGAAAAAATGTTAGAATTTGTTCATAGGGATTCACCTGATATTTTGAGGGAAATAAGATCAAAGAAGGTTATAGATTCTGAATTAGAGCAAAGTATTGTAGGTATGTTAAAGGAATTCTCCGAAGAATTCAAAGGTTTTCTGAAAGATAATGGCTGAAAATTTAATTGATTTAAAGAGGAGAATCAATTCTGTAAAAAATACACAGAAAATTACTCGTGCAATGAAAACTGTGGCTGCTGCGAAATTGAGAAAAAATATAAGAAAATTAAGCAGAACAGAGCGTTTTATGAAAAAAATCGAGTATCTTCTGAATAGAGTTGGCAAAGAATTGGATTATGATAATTTTCCTCTTTTTGAAAAAAGAGAAGAGGGTGAAGTAGTAATAATTGCTCTCTCTTCTGATAAGGGGCTATGTGGAGCTTTTAATTCCCATGTAATAAAAAAGGTTGAAAACTATTATAAAGATCTTAAACAGAATAAAGAGGAAGTATTATTTATAACTGCTGGGAATAAAGTTTACAGAGATTTAAATAAGAAAGGCTTTGTTATAGAGAAGAACTATAAGTCAATGATGTCTGATTTGGAATTTTCTGATGTTGTTCAATTATCTGAATATTTGCAGGAAATTTATTTTAACAAAGATATTAAGAAGGTTGTATTTATCTATACTGAATTTATTTCATCATCAACACAGGAGACAACTGTTAAGCAGATACTCCCTTTAGAAATAGAAAGGGAAGAAAATGAAATTGAGGAACAAGAGATTGAGTATATATTTGAGCCTTCTTTGCAAGAAATATTTGAATATATTTTGCCAAAATATGTAAGTTCTTTAGTTTATCGCATCTTACTTGGATCTATTGCATCTGAACATGTTGCAAGAATGATTGCAATGGATATTGCTACTAAAAATGCAGATGATATGATAAAGAGTCTTACTCTTACTATGAACAAATTGAGACAGGCTTCAATTACAAAGGAGTTACTTGAAATAATCACTGCAACTGAGGCCTTGAAAGTATAGGAGGAAAGATGAGCAAGGAGAAGAAAAATTATAAGAATGAAGGGAAAGTTATTGAGATTATAGGACCAGTTGTTGATGTTGAATTTGAAAAAGGAGAATTGCCTGAAATTTATAGTGCTATTGAAATTGTTTCAGATGGATTTGAAGTTGTAAACCCAATTAAGATAATAACAGAAGTTCAATACCATCTTGGAGAGAATAGAATAAGAACGATCTCAATGCATCCGACAGATGGACTTGTGAGAGGAATGAAAGCTTATGATACAGGTGGTCCAATATCTGTTCCAGTTGGAAGGGAAGTACTTGGTAGGGTATTGAATGTAACGGGTGATCCTATTGATGGTAAGGGCCCTGTTAAAGCAAAAAAAAGATATCCTATACATAGACCTGCTCCAGCACTTGAAGAACAGGATACAACTCTTGAGTTGTTTGAAACAGGAATAAAGGTAATAGATCTTTTAGAACCATACCTAAAAGGTGGAAAGATCGGGTTATTTGGTGGTGCTGGAGTTGGTAAAACAGTCTTAATTATGGAGATGATCAATAATGTAGCTAAAAAGCATGGAGGATTAACTGTTTTTTCCGGTGTGGGGGAGAGGACAAGAGAAGGTAATGATCTTATTTTAGAGATGATTGAGTCGGGTGTTATTGACAAAACTGCATTGGTCTTTGGTCAGATGACAGAGCCGCCTGGTGCAAGATTAAGAGTTGCTCTTACAGGGCTAACAGTAGCTGAATACTTTCGTGATGAGGAACACCTGGATACTTTGTTATTTATTGATAATATATTTAGATTTACACAAGCTGGATCCGAAGTATCAGCAACTCTTGGAAGAATGCCATCTGCTGTTGGTTACCAGCCAAATCTTGCAACTGAAATGGGAGAAATGCAGGAAAGAATTACTTCTACAAAAAAGGGATCCATAACTTCTGTTCAGGCTATATATGTTCCTGCTGATGATTACACTGACCCTGCACCTGCTACTGCTTTTACACACCTTGATGCAACAACAAATCTTTCAAGACAATTAACAGAAATAGGTATTTACCCAGCTGTTGATCCTCTTTCATCATATTCAAGAATTCTTGATGCAAAGGTAATAGGGATAGAACATTATGAAGTAGCAAAAACAATTAAGGAAATATTACAGAGATATAAAAATCTTCAGGATATTATTGCGATTCTTGGTATGGAAGAGTTATCAGATGAGGACAAAATTATAGTAAACAGAGCAAGAAAAATCCAGAAATTTTTATCACAACCTTTCTTTGTTGCAGAAGAGTTTACAAGCATGAAGGGGAAATATGTTGAGTTGAAAGATACAATACGGAGTTTTAAAGAAATTTCAGAAGGTAAATATGATGACCTGCCAGAGCAGGCTTTTTATATGTGTGGAAGTATTGAAGATGTAATACAAAATGCAAAGAAAATGGGGTATTGATGTCAGAAAAAATAATATTGGAAATTGTCTCATCTACAGGTGAAAAAGAAGAATCAAGAATAAAAGATTTATATATGCCAGCTTATTTAGGCAGGACTGGGATTCTTAATGATCATCTTCCATATATTTCAATTTTAAAATTAGGTGATATTGCTTATACAGACCTCAATAATAATAAGCACTACCTGTTTATACAGGATGGCATAATAGAGGTTGTAGACAATAAAATAACACTTATTTCAGATTCAATTGAGAAAAGCGAAGATTTTGACAGGAAAGAGATTGAGTCAAAACTAAAAGAGGTAGAAAGGCAAATACAATCTTCATTAAAAGGTGAGATTAAACCTGAAGAATTAGATAAAGCACTTGAAGAAAAGAAGAAATTAAAGATTAAACTAAATATATGTAGAAAAAGCAAAAAACATTAATTCTTTCTCAAATCTATTTTTTCTGTAAGGCTTAATAAGTTTCTTTAACAATGGATGATTGTTCACTTTCATTTCCATTTGTGTCAACTGAAGTTACTGTGTATATATATGATTTTCTCTTTTGAACTTTTGTATCTTTATAAGAGTTTTTTGTAATTTTATCAGCAATTAGAGTAAATTCATTATCTGATTGTAATCTTCTATATATACGATAATAAGACAGGTCTTTATCTTTAACTTCTCCCCAGGTTAAGAATATTTGACCCTTTGTTATAAAACTTACCAGGTTTGATGGGGTTTCTGTAGGAAAGATATCTTTAACTTCAGTTAAAACAACATTTGAAGGATCACTTTGAATATTATTTGTAATTATGGTTGAAGCATAGTAAAAATAATTTCCATCTACACCTGTATCTGTATCTTCAAAGTATTCATATAAAATTTTTTCTTTATTTATTTTTATAAAGTTATCTTTATTTAGCGTATTATTAATCTCTTCTATTTTTCTGTAAATATTATAACCTGAAATGTTTTTTATATTTTTATTTAATAGGTTAAGCTTGGGTTTACTCCACTTTAGTTTTATTAGCTTCCTTTCTTTAATCAATTTTAGATCAGATATCGGGAGTATGGGTGTTTTTGTTGTTATTAACTTAATGTTACTTAATGTAGATTTCTTTCTTCCGTATGTATATTTAATTGCAAAGTAATGCTTTTTATTGTCCAGGTTCTTTAATTTGAAAGGAATTTTTATAAGGAATAAATTCTCTTTTTTTTGTAAATCTTTTAGATTTAGTTTTATAAATAAATTTGATTTCTTTCCAAATTTTCCAGAGGGAACCTCTTTGTCTAAATGTAAGATGTAAATCTTATTTACTCTATTTAGATCAAGTTTGGTTTTATTATCTGAAAGGTATTTAGGGAAACTAAAGTTAATTTCAACATTTTTCCCAATCTGGTTTATCTTAGAAATATTAATTTGTGTTGGTAACTTTTTGGGTTCTAATTGTAAAGGGCCTTTTTTACCACAATTTATTATAAATAATATAAAAAGTGTAAATATTAGTATTTTTGATTTTTTTAAATTATATATAGAATAATATTTGTTTTTCATTTTCAGTTCAGATCATAGTATATATCTACTTAAATCAGTATCTTGAGCAATATCTTTAACCTCTTTTATTACATATTCTTTATCAATCTTAACTTTTCCATTTTTTATATCAGAGGCTTCAAATGAAATATCTTCTATAACTTTTTCCATAATTGTATAAAGTCTCCGAGCTCCAATATTTTCAGACCTTGAATTTAAATCTTCAGCAATTTTTGCAATTTCTACTATGGAATCTTCTGTAAAAATGATTTCAAGTCCTTCTGTGCCTAAAAGTTCTTTATATTGTTTTACTAATGCATTTTTTGGTTCAGTTAGAATTTTTATAAAGTCTTTTTGGTTTAAAGAGTCGAGTTCAACCCTTATTGGAAATCTGCCCTGTAGCTCTGGAATTAAATCAGATGGTTTTGATACATGAAATGCACCAGCTCCAATAAATAGAATATAATCTGTTTTTACTATTCCATATTTTGTATTTACAGTTGTACCTTCTATTATGGGTAGTAGATCTCTTTGAACTCCTTCTCTTGAAACCATGGGCCCCTGAGTGCTTTCTCTGCCTGCAATTTTGTCTATTTCATCAAGAAATACAATACCCATTTGTTCTGCTCTTTTAATAGCTGTTTTTGATATTTGATCCATATCAAGGAGTTTATTTTGTTCATCTTTAACTAAATAATCTGTTGCTTCTTCAACTGTCATTTTCCTTTTTTTTGATTTTCCGCCTCCGAACATATTTGGCATCATTTCTCCAATGGTTATTCCAATTTCTTCAACTCCAGATGATGAAAATATTTCGAATGGTGTTGTGCGTGTGGCTCTTATCTCAATTTCAAGCAATCTGTCATCCAATTTACCGTCTCTTAAAAGTTTTCTAAGTTTTTCTTTTGTTTCAAAAAAACTTTTATTTTCAATATCAAGTTCAGCTACAGGACCTCTTACCTTTTTGGGTGGAGGGAGGAGGATTGATAGTATCTTTTCTTCTACATTTCTTTTGGCTTTTTCTTTATTAATCTTCATTTGTTCTGATTTGACCAGATCTACAGAAATTCTAATCAAATCTCTTACTATAGACTCAACATCTCTTCCAACATAACCAACTTCAGTAAATTTTGAGGCTTCCACTTTTACAAAAGGGGAAGCTGTTAATTTAGCCAGTCTTCTGGCTATTTCAGTCTTACCAACTCCAGTTGGCCCTATCATTAATATGTTTTTGGGAATAATATCATCTGCGATTTCTTTTGGAAGCTGCTGCCTTCGGTATCTATTTCTTAAAGCTATTGCAACTGATTTTTTTGCCTTATTCTGTCCAATAATATATTTATCAAGCTCTCTTATAATCTCTTTTGGTGTAAGATCATCTTTTGTTTTATGTAAGATTTTTTCCATCTAAAGAACCTCGATTGTAAATTTTTTGTTTGTATATATACAGATATCAGAAGCAATATTAAGTGATTCCTCTACTATGCCTCTTGCATCCAGGTTTGAATATCTTTTTAATGCAAGAGCTGCTGCTTGAGCATAGGGTCCTCCTGAGCCTATTGCAAGGATATCTTCATCTGGTTCAATAATATCGCCTGCACCTGACAAGATATATAATTTTTCTTTATTTGCAACAATAAGCATTGCTTCAAGTCTTCTCAAAACTTTATCTGTTCTCCATTCTTTTGAGAGTTCAATAGCAGCTCTGGAGATATTGCCATTGTATTCTTCCAGTTTTCCTTCGAATCTCTGAAATAAAGCAAAAGCGTCAGATGTTGAACCTGCAAACCCGGCAATAATTTTATTATGATAGAGTCTTCTGACTTTTTTTGCATTATGTTTAAAAACAGTATTTTGAAGAGATACCTGACCATCTGCTCCAATCACTACTTTTCCTTTATGTTTAATACATAAAACTGTTGTCCCGTGCATTTTAGTTTCCATGTTTGTATTTTATTATTTTTTCTTGTATTAGTCAAATCAAAATGGTTATATGGGTTTTGATTATTATAAAGAATTGTTTTATAATTCGTTTTCATTTCTGGCTTTTAGGAGGTAATAATTATGATAAGAATATTAATTTTACTTTTTTCATTTTTTGTTTTAAATTTTTCTCCTGTTTTTAGTGATACTGATCAGGATACACTTCCAATTGGTAATTCGAAATATAAATTTTTTATGAGTAAAATTGAAAAGGATCAAATCATAGAAACTTCTACAAATAAGGTTGTTTCAATTTCGGATATTGTTAATAAAAACTTTGCAACGGATGTCTTTATTATAGGTGAGTATCATGATAATTATGAGTGTCACAAATTCCAAAAGGAGTTTATTGAGACTCTATATAAAAAGTATCCTAAAATAGTTGTTGGATTTGAGTTTTTTTTAAGAAATCAGGATAGTATTCTTGAAAGATGGAGCGCAGGAAACATAACAGAAGATGAGCTGCTAAAAAAAACGGGATGGTATAAGAGAAGTTCATTGAGTTATGGATATACAAAGATGATAATGGATGTAATTAAAAAAAATAAGATAAAAGTTATTGGGCTAAATATAAATAGAAAGATTGTTCATAAGGTAGCAACAATGGGTTTAAATAGTCTTTCTAAGGAAGAAAGAAGACTTTTTCCAACAATAAATATATATAATAGAGAACATGAATATTTTATTAAAACAATTTTTGCCAAAATTGCAATCCAGGTCCCTTTATGGTTTAAAAATGTGTACAATGCTCAAAAGTGCTGGGATGTAATAATGGCTGAATCAATGAGGAAAGTACTATCAATGAAGAAGTATAAGAATTATAAAGGTGTAATTATTGCAGGTAGTGCTCATGTAGCTTACAAACTTGGAATACCTTTTAGATATAGGGCTGCAAAAAAATCATTAAGATCAACAACAATTGTCCCAGTTCATTTACCTCTTAAAAATGATAAATCTGAAGGGGAAGGTATGAGTCCAATGATGAAGATGATGGCAGGCAATCTAAAACCTGTTGCAATATTTTCAAGAGGATTGGGTGACTATATTTTTTCTGTTCCTCAATCTGACAGAAGTTACTTTCCAGTACTTGGAATAAGAGGCAGTTTGAATAATAACCAGTTTGTTATTTCTAAGGTGAACAATGGGAGTATTGCTGAAAAAAATGGAATAAAAAAGGGTGATATCATTATTTCTATTGATGGTAATAAGATGACTTCAATAGAGCAATTAAGGCTTTTAATGTTAAAGAAAAATTGGAATGATTTGATTGGTTTTAAAATTATCAAGAATATTAAAATAGAAAAGTGATTTAATAAATTTCCTTAAATTATTTAAAAAAAAACAGGGATAGAATTGACCAAACTTGATTTTTGTGTTAAATTTTGGCTTAAAATCGGAGGGGTAATGAGTGTAGAGAGAAAATTGCTTGAGCTTGCTAA
>JAUXFB010000084.1 GCA_030620255.1 Candidatus Aminicenantota bacterium
GAGTGGTTTTTTAGAAGAACTAAAAAGTTCCAATTACTTGTTTGTTCTCTTGTTATTATAGTTGCGGTTTATATACAGATAATTATACATTAGTTTTGTGAAAGTCGATACCTGGAGAAAAATTTGAAAAATATCTATGAGAAAATTGCAATACTTAAAAGAGAGGGCAAAGAATTTGTTGTTATAACCGTTGTTGAAAAAAAGGGTCATGTGCCTTCACAGATTCAGTCAAAGATGGTTGTTTTAAAAGATGGCAAGAAAACAGGAACAATAGGAGGAGGATTACTTGAATATGATGCTGAAAAATTAGCTGTAAAGATATTTGAAACAAAAGAGCCGATATTAAAAAAATACTCTTTGAATAAAGACAATGAAATAATTGATGCTGAAAAGTCTGGTATGATATGTGGTGGAAATGTCACACTCTTTTTTGAATATATAGGGTTGGATGAAACTCTCTTTATTTTTGGAGCAGGTCACGTAAGCCGCTCACTCATATATCATGTAAAAAACCTCGATTTTTCAATTTATGTTATTGATAATAGAGAAGAATATATTCAAAACATAGAGGGTGTTCAAAATAAAATCTGTGGCAGATATTCGGAAATTATTGAGAAAAAAAGGATTAATCTGAATAAAGCATACATTGTTATAGCAACTCATAACCATGAACACGATTATGAAGTATTAAAAGGGATCTATAAAAGTGATTATACTCCCAAATATATTGGTTTGGTTGCTTCGAAAAAAAAGGGTGTATGGATGATAGAAAGATTAAAAAAAGAGGTAAAGAAGAAAATTGACTTAAAAATTCTTTATACCCCAGCTGGTCTTAATATAGGAGGGAAAGAACTCAATGAAATTGCAATTTCAATAATTTCTGAGATTCAGGCTGTTAGGTATGAGAAAAAAAATCTTCAACACCTTTCTTTTACAGGGAAATAATATAATGGTATGGATAATTTCAGGAAGAACAAATAGCGGAAAAACAGAAAAAATCGAATCTATTTTCAATGAAAAGGGCGGAGATGGTATTGTATCAAAAAAGATTTTCAAAAATACAACTTTTATTGGTTACGAAATTCAAAGACTATCAACAAAAAAAAGGCTTCCTCTTGCATGGATTAAAGGATATGAGACATCACAATGTGATGAGATATTTACTTTTCGAAGATTTAGCTTTTCATCAAAGGCATTTCTCTTTGCACAAGATGTATGTGATGCGATCTTGCAAAAGAATATTTCCCCAATTTATATTGATGAAATCGGATATATTGAACTGAATAATCGTGGTTTTGCACCATTTCTTAAAAAAGCACTCGAAAGTAAAAGAGAACTTTATATAACTGTGAGAAAATGGTTAGTTTCTGAAATTATTGAAACATTTGCAATCCAAGATTATCAAATTATTGACTTATCAAAAGGAGCAATAACTTAATTTTTAATTAATGGAGATCTAAAATGAATTCAATAACAGAAAAAATCTTAAAGATGGCAGAAAATTATAGGGATTACACAAGCAGAAATCTTTCAAAACTTGTACAAATCCCTTCAACAAGTGGTAATGAAAAGCAAGTTATTCTTGAATTGAAAAAAATGATGGAGGAGGTAGGCTTTGAAGAGGTTAAAATTGATGGCCTGGGAAATATCATTGGATGCATTGGAAATGGGAAAAAAGTGCTGGCAATAGATGCACATATAGATACTGTTGATGTAGGAAATTTAAAGAACTGGGATTTTGACCCTTTTTCAGGAGAAATAAAAGAGGGATTTGTTCTTGGTAGGGGAAGTGTTGATCAGAAAGGAGGAGCTGCTGCTTTTATAACTGCTGGAAAGATCTTGAAAGAACTTGGTGTGAACAATAATGTCAAGGTCTATTTTGTTGGTAGTGTAATGGAAGAGGATTGTGAGGGTTTATGCTGGAAGTATGTTATTGAAGAGGACAAAATAAATCCAGATATTGTTATAAGCACTGAACCCACTGCTCTTAATATTTACAGAGGACATAGAGGGAGAATGGAGATTGAGGTAACATTTGATGGCATCTCTGCTCATGGATCTGTACCAGAGAGAGGTAGGAATGCCGTTTATATGGCTTCACGTATCTCTCTTGAAATAGAGAATTTGAATAAAGGATTAAAAAAGGATGAATTTCTTGGGAAAGGGACTGCTGTTGTTACCCAGCTTGTTTCAAAAACTCCATCTCTTTGTGCTGTTCCAGATTATGCAAAGATACATATTGACAGGAGATTAACCTGGGGAGAGAGCAAAGAAACAGCTCTAAAAGAAATTACAGATATTGTTGATAGCAGTAATTCTAAAGTTAAGTTATTATATTATGAAAAGAAATCCTACACAGGCCTAAAATATAGTATGGAAAAGTATTTTCCAACATGGAGACTTCCTGAAAATCATCCTGCAATTCTCTTTGCTGCTGAAGTTTACAGATCACTCTTTAGAAATGAACCAAAGATAGACAAATGGACATTTTCTACAAATGGAGTCACTATTAACGGGATTTATAATATTCCAGTTATTGGTTTTGGCCCAGGAAATGAAGTTATGGCTCACGCTCCAAATGAAAAGGTAGAAATTGATGATCTGGTAAAAGCATCAGCATTCTATGCTCTTTATCCATTTCTTATGCAGGGTTAAGATTTCAAGAGGAGGTAAAATGAAAGAATTTAAAAAAATAATAGAACAGATCAAAGAATTAAACTCCCTTCTTTTTCAAAATGATTTTCTTCTTACATGGGAGAGATCAATTGATGAACTAAAGATGGTTCTATTGGTTGCAGAAGCATTGAGATATCTAAGAGAAAACAATATTTCAATGAGATGTTTTGATTCAGGTCTTGCTATTTCTCATTTCAAAGATAAATCAACAAGAACAAGATTTGCCTTTGCATCTGCAGCCAGTTCTCTTGGGCTTGCTCTACAGGACATTGATGAATCTACTACTCAAATAGCACATTCTGAAACTGTAAGAGAAACATCAAATATGATCTCCTTTTTTGCAGAAGTTATTGGGATTCGTGATGATATTTACTTGAATCTTGGCCATAACTACATGAAAGAAGTCTCAGAAGCAATTGAAGATGGATTTAGAGAAGGTGTTCTTCTGCGAAGACCCGGGGTTATTAATCTTCAGAGTGACCTTGATCATCCTACTCAGACCCTTTCAGATTTGCTTTATCTTAAAAAACATTATGGTACTTTGGAGAACCTGAGGGGAAAAAAGATTGCCGTAACCTGGGCATATTCTCCCTCTTATGGCAAACCTCTCTCAGTTCCTCAGGGATTAATAACTCTTATGACTCGTTTTGGTATGGATGTTATATTAGCATATCCCAAAGGCTATAATCTTGTTCCTGAAACAATTAAAATTGCAGAGAAGAATGCTATTAAAAGTGAAGGAAAGTTTTATATTGAAGATTCAATTGAGCATGCTTTTAAAGAGGCAGATATAGTTTATCCAAAAAGTTGGGCTCCTTATAATGTTATGAGAAAAAGAACAGAATTATTGAAGAGCAGAGATTTTAAAGAACTAGAAATTCTTGAGCGAAGATGTTTAAAGGAAAACATGAAATATAGAGACTGGGAATGTGACAAAGAAAAAATGAGATTGACAAAAAATAATAATGCTTTGTATATGCACTGTTTACCAGCAGATATTAGCAGTGTCTCTTGTGAGAATGGTGAGGTGTCAAAGGAAGTATTTGAAAAACACAGGATATCCACATATCTTGAAGCAGAAAATAAGCCCTATATTATTGCCTCAATGATATTGAACAGTGCTTTTAAAGACCCAGCTCGAGTACTTGAAAAGATTATAAAAAGAAATACAAAACAATTAATAGTGTCTTGAAATTAATTTTAAAAATCAAATAGGATTTAAGATAGAAAATGTCGGATAAACTTTTTCCCCTTCCAATAGACAGACTATATAAATGGATAATTGAAGAAGAAGAAAAATACGGAACTATTTTTGGTTTAAGTAAAGACCAGTTTTTCATTCCTTCAAGCACAGACACATACAAAATTCAAATAAATGGCAGTGTCCAGGAAACACCAATAGGAGTTGCAGCCGGACCACACACACAGATGTCTCAAAATATAATCTCAGCCTGGCTCACAGGAGCAAGACATATTGAACTTAAGACAGTTCAGTATAATGACAGGATAGAAGTTACAAAACCCTGTATTGATATTGAAGATGAGGGATACAACTGTGAATGGTCTCAAGAATTGAGAATAGAGGATAGTTTCAATCAATATCTGAATGCATGGATTCTTATTCATCTTCTGAGAAATAGATTTAAATGGAACAAAGATAAAAAAAACGGGTTTATTTTTAATGTTAGCATTGGTTATGGTCTTCAAAGCATTTTAAGTAAAAAGATTCAATGGTTTCTTGATAAATGTGATAATTGTGCAGCTGATATTGAGGGGAAAAGAGAGAAATTGCTCAAATTCTATCCTGAAGTAAAAGAAATTGTGATTCCAGAAAGAATGTCAAATAGTTTCACTTTATCCTTAATGCATGGCTCTCCTCCAGAAGAAATTGAACAAATAGGACGTTACCTGATTGAAGAGAGAAGACTTAACACTTCAATAAAGTTGAATCCCACTTTACTCGGAATGAGTAGATTGAGGGAAATTTTAAATGAGAAACTTGGCTACAGAGTAATAGTACCGGATGCAGCATTTAAACATGATTTAAAATACGATGATGCACTAAAAATAATAGATTCTCTTAAAAGTATAAGTAAAAAAAACAATGTAAGTTTCAGAATAAAGTTAACAAACACATTAGAAACAATTAACTTGAGAAAAACTTTACCTGAAAAAGAAGAAATTATATATATGAGCGGCAGAGCACTTCATCCAATAGCAGTTAATCTTGCAGCAAAATTGCAAAACGATTTTAAGGGTGAGCTTGACATCTCTTTTGCAGGTGGAGTTGATTATTTAAATATCTGTGATGTAATTGCCTGTGGTATGTTACCTGTAACTGTTTGTTCTGATATTTTAAAACCTGGAGGTTATTATCGTTTGCAACAATACCTGGAAAAAATTGAAATTGAATTAGAAAAATTCGAAGCTTCAAATATTTATGAATACATTAAAAACAAAGCAGGTAATAAGAAAGATGATTTGAATACTGCTGCCCTGAAAAATTTAAAAGCCTATGCTGAAAAAAGTATTGAACAAAAGTATTATAAAAAAGAATTCTTTCCTGATAAGAATATAAAGGGGTACAAAGAATTAACCTATTTTGACTGTATTTCAGCTCCATGTGTAGAACAGTGTGCTACTGACCAGAATATTCCAGAGTACCTTTATCTGACTTCAAGAAGAGATTATAAGGAAGCTCTTCAGACAATTTTGAAAACAAACGCTTTCCCCTCAGTAACAGCTTTAATCTGTGACCATCTGTGTCAACAGAGATGCACAAGAATTAATTATGATAATCCTATCATGATAAAGGACATAAAGAGATTTATATCTGAAAAAAGTAGATTTAAGGAATTGAAAAATAGGGTTAATAAAAAAATCAGCACAAAAGTTGCAATCATTGGAGCAGGACCTTCTGGGCTCTCATGTGCCTATTTTCTAGTACTTGAAGGTTTTCAAGTTGAAGTATTTGAAGCACGCTCATTTGCTGGAGGAATGCTTTCTTATGTTATTCCTAAATTCAGACTTCCTGCAGAAAAGATAGCCCGGGATATAAAGAGAATTGAAGGGCTTGGTGTTAAGATCCACTATAACACAAAGGTACATAGACAATTATTTGAGAAATTAAAAAGAGAGTATGATTTTATATACATCTCTTCTGGTGCTCAGAAAAGCAAGAGGTTGTGGATTGAAGGAGAGGAATCAAGTAAAATTACTGATGCTCTGACCTTTCTCTCACAAATTAAAACAGGAGAAAATATTTCACATGGCAAAGATATAGCAATCGTTGGAGGAGGAAATAGTGCAATAGATGCTGCAAGAACAGCATTAATGATAAACAAAAACAGGGGTAATGTAACGATTATTTACAGGAGAAGCAGAAATGAGATGCCAGCAGACAAGGATGAGGTTGCAGCAGCCTTTAATGAGGGTGTTAGACTCCTTGAATTAACAGCCCTGTCAAAGATAGAAGAGGTTGATGGAAGGATTGAACTTAAATGTTGTAAAATGAGATTGGGAGAAATGGATGAAACATCTCGACCAGAGCCTATTAAAATAGAGGGTTCAGAGTTTGAGCTTGTTTTTGATTTTTTGATCTATGCAATAGGCCAAAATGCTGATATAGATTTTTTCAAAAAAAATAACAAGGAGAGCAAAAATATTTTCATTGGTGGTGATGCTTTTCGTGGATCATCAACATTGATAAATGCAGTTGGAGATGGGAAAAAATGTGCTGAAAAGATTATAAAAGCAGCAAAGAAAAAGAAAATATTAAAAAATGTTAATATAAAAAAAGAATTGAGCCATTCAGATTTGATCA
>JAUXFB010000290.1 GCA_030620255.1 Candidatus Aminicenantota bacterium
AGAAGATTACTTGCAGTTAGAACACCCTGTCCTCCAACTCCACATATTATAATTGACTTCATTTTTTACCTCCATCTAAATATTCCTGAATGCTTACATCAGCTATATGCAATCCATTATTGTCTGTAAATTCAATCGCATCTACAGGACATACCTGAGAACAGACAGTACAGCCGTTACATAGATCTCCTACTATAAAAGCTTTTTCATTTTTAGTTGTTATTGCTGGACAACCTAATTTAAGACACATATTGCATTTTATGCATTTTTCAGGATCCACTTGCATAGGCGACCATCTTGCTTTTTTATAGAGCAAAATGCATGGACGTCTAACAATTATAACTGAAGGCTCTTCTCTATCCAGTTCTCTCTTTAACAGCTCTTTTATGCCTTTAACATCATAACCATCTACTTCATATGTATGCTCAAGCTCAAGCCCATCCTTGATTAATTTATACAGGTCAATCTTGTGTGTTTCTTCTCCCATGAGAGTTTTCCCTGTTCCTGGGTTATCCTGATGTCCTGTCATAGCAGTTATAGAGTTATCTAATATTATTACAGTTGATTTTCCTTTGTTGTAAATTATGTCATTTAAACCTGTTATCCCTGAATGGAAGAAAGTTGAGTCTCCAATGACTGCTGCCTGTTTTATCTTTTTACCAGCTTTTTCAAGTGCTTTTTCTATTCCAAATCCTACTGAAATGCTTGCACCCATACAAACACATGTATCCATTGCATTCAATGGAGGTAAACCCCCAAGAGTGTAACATCCGATATCTCCAGTAACATATACTTTTTGTAGGTTCAGGTTGTAAAAAGTTGCTGTGTGAGGGCATCCTGCACATAAAGATGGAGGGCGAATAGGTAAGGTTGAAATATCGAATTTTGGGGTTAAATCTTTTTTTTCAAGTGTGGATAAAATAACATCAGGCATCATTTCACCATTTAGAGGAAACAGGTCTTTCCCGATAATTTCTTTTTCAGGAGCAGCCAATCTTGCAAAATTTTCAATAATTGGGTCATTTTCTTCTATAATGTAAATTTTGTCTACGTTTTTTGCAAATTCAAGAAATAGTTTCTCTGGAAATGGGTATGGCATTGAAATTTTCAGGAACCATGCATCTTTGAACACCTCTCTTGCATATTGAAATGATATGCCAGAAGCCACAACTCCAATTTTTGAATTACCTTTTATAATATAATTGTATTTAAAATTACTACTGAATTCTTCAAGTTTTTTTTGTCTTTTTTCAACTTCAACATGTTTCACTCTTGCCCTTGCAGGTAAGAGCATTCTCTTGATTGCATCCTTCTTGTATTCAACCTCAGGTATAGCTGCTCTTTTGCCTAATTCTACGCTGGATTTCGAATGATCTACTCTTGTTGTCATTCTAAGCATAACTGGAGTGTTGTACTCTTCACTTATTTTTATCCCTTCAATAACAAAGTCTTTTGCTTCCTGTGAATCTGATGGTTCAATAACAGGCATTTTTGCTGCAATTGCATAGTTACGGTTATCTTGCTCATTTTGAGAACTATGCATACCAGGATCATCTGCAGAAACTATAATAAAGCCACCTGTTGTTCCTATATAACTTGCTGAAAACAGGGGATCTGCAGCTACGTTTAAGCCTACGTGTTTCATAGCTACAATTGATCTTGCTCCAGCAAAGCTTGCTCCTAAGGCTTCTTCCAGAGCTGTTTTTTCATTTGAGCCCCATTGGCAATATATATTGTCTTTGTACTTTGATATGTTTTCTAATATCTCAGTACTTGGTGTTCCAGGATAAGCAGAAGCAAAAGTTATTCCTGCTTCATATGCACCCCTGGCTACTGCTTCATTTCCTGAAAGTAGTTCTTTTTGCATTTTACCTCCTTTGGGCTTTTTGATAATTTTTTTGTAAACAATACCTCAATTTAGGGTTTTTTTTACATTTTGTCAAGAAAAATTCTCTATTTTAATTATGATAAAAGTCTTACATATATAATCAACCAGAATAAGTAATTGATTTCATGTAAGTTTATTGATAAAATATTTTCAGAAACGGCTAATGAAAAAAATAATTTTTATTATTGTCATTATTAATGTTTTTAACTATTCAATCTTCTGTAAACAGAATAAAGTAAACTTTTCAATAAAAATGGAAGGATTTTATACAAAAATTACCGATGAATACTCTTGTGACCAATGGGAGGAAAAATTCATATATAAAGGTAGCTTGGATGCAAAACCATATTTAATTTATGGGCTTTCTGTTAATTATGGATTATGTGAAAAAATATCTTTTCATATTGGATATAATTATGGAAAGAAAAGAACATCCAATTCATTTGAATTTCAAATCCCTAATCCCTGGTTTTATGATAAACAAAAAAATTATAAACAGGAAAATGAACCAATAGATTATAGAACACATATAATTGATTTAGGAGTAAGATACACTTTTTTGAAAAATAGAAAAATATCATTTTATTTGCAAGGTGGAATATCATATTTTATTGTTAAATTTAGTACTTTTGATAATTGTGAATTTATATGGGAATATCCGGAAGGATTTACAGTAAATAATTTTGTTTGTAAAGAATATTCTCCCAAAACTATTGGAATTAATCTTGGAACAGGAGTTATATACAATGTTTCAAAATTAATAGATTTTGGATTTGGTCTTAATTACAGATATGGTAAAATCAACCAAACTGTAAGAAAAGATTCTTTTATGGAGAATGTTTTAAAATTTAATGCTGGAAATTTCTATCCATTTTTATGTTTAATAATAAAAATATAAGAAAATGATTAAGACAAAAAAAATCAATATATTCATTATTCTTATAATATTGCTGATGAATTCTAATCTATTTTTAAATGGTCAGACATTTAGAATAATAATGCC
>JAUXFB010000131.1 GCA_030620255.1 Candidatus Aminicenantota bacterium
GTCGCCCTTTT
Source organism: Candidatus Aminicenantota bacterium (assembly GCA_030620255.1). GTDB lineage: Bacteria > Acidobacteriota > Aminicenantia > UBA2199 > UBA2199 > JAUWNT01. Next base: position 12 of record JAUXFB010000131.1, read on the forward strand.
TGTGAAGAGCAATGGCCAGGTTATGCATAGCGCTGCCACCTATGGCTATGAAGTGAACTCTCATTTCTTGATGTTAGTTTATTTGATAAGTCAAAAGTATAACAAAATAAGAAGCGAAAAGCGCGTCGCGAAAGGAACTTGAACACTTAAACAGATTAACAATAAATAGGTATTAATACTTAGATTTGGCAGGGTTTTGACGATTATCCCAGAAAGTGAGTAATTCTATCTCCTTTTTTCTTGGTTTTATCCTATAAAACAATGAGTTATGTTCTGTTATAATAGCTTTCCGTACATTCCGTTTAATCTTTGAGACCTTGAACATATAGGGATTTTCCGAAATTTGTTTAGTGACACTTTCAACTTCATAAATAAAATTTCCGATTTCCTTCTCCGACCATTTTTTACCCAGATACTCAAGAATTGAAAAAAAGGTGTGTCTGGAGGTAGGTGTCCAACTGAGTTTCATCCTATTTCAGATTATATTTTTGCTTCACCTCTCTCATAACCACATCATGCGGAATAAGATCACCTTTCTCTGCTTCAAGTAACCCTTGTTCAATTGCTTGCCTTTCCTCTTCGTTTGTCTCTTCCCACCAATCGATTTTTTTCTCAAAAATTCCTGCCACTTTTTTTAAAATGGATACTTTTTCCGTGTTAATGATCAAGCGGACCAATTCCAATTTTTTTGCTTCAATATTCATAATTTTCGTGCTTATTATTCTGCAAATTTAATATTTTAAATCAATCAATCTCTTTCTTACTTCTCATTTTTCATACAGCCAATCACCTCTTAACAATCTTTATTAAACCACAGCAGTTTACTGACTGGAACTTAACAAGATACAATCCAGGGGGAAAGATCGTGAAATTGTATTTGAAGATGCAATCTCCTGTTGGCTGGTTGCTTATTAAAATTTCATCCAGCTTATTACCTGTTGAATTAAAAACTATGAATTTCATATTTCCTTCTCCGTAATAAGGAATTTTTATTTCTCCTGTGGTTGGATTTGGATATGCTGGTCCTGAGCAATCTTTTTTTTCTGCTTCTAAAATTCCAACATCTAAATCTTCAATAATTGTTTGAATAGAATCGGGAGTAAATTGATAACAAACATCTTCAACAGACCAATGTCTTGCCCACCATCTTTCGAATTCGTTTTGGAAAATCAATTCATTTTCATAATGATATATAACAGGAAGTATTTCAGGGTTTAAAGTATCAATAGCTTGTGGCCAACCAGTTATATCTGGAATTGTGTCTCCTTCTGGAACAGTTATGTCTGCAGGAAAAAATTCATAAATTACAGAAAGGGGCTTATCAACATTAAAAGGAGAAGTTATACTTACACTATTATCACATCTATCTGAAAGAATCCAATCAAATTCTCCGTCGTATTTATAATGTTCACAAACAGTTTGGTCTGGGTTTTGAGTTGTGTTTCCTATTGACCAAGTAGAATAAACAAGCCAAGAATTGTCTGTTGCTGTTGCAGTATCTGTTGGGATTGTTGGATCTCCATAAATATAATTCATTAAACCAGGTGCTTGAGGATTTTGAGGGGGTTCTGTTTCTTGCATATGGTGATTTTGAACTTTTGTTGTAAAATTTCCAGAAGGGTCTTGAGTTTTATAAGTATATTTTATAATTGCATCATTAATATATCCACAAGATAAAGGGTCTGAATTTCCATAAATTGTATCTATTGAATTTATAGATATTGTTACAGGTGCTTCTGGATTGTCATCAACACTTTCAGGAGTAATTGGGTTAAGTGCATAACCCCATTCATTATTATAAATATTTTCTGTAAAATTTGTAAACCAAGGTTTTGTTGTATCTTGAACAGTTATTGTTTGAACAGAATCTGCAACATTTCCACATGCATCTATAAGTTTTTGATTACCCCAAATTAAGTAATTATAAAAATCTGCTTGAGAAGGATCTGTTCCTTTGTTATTTGTATCTTCACGAGTTTTAAAAGGATCTTCTCCTGTATTGTCATAACCATTTGCATATCCTCCTGTGTTCTCTGGATTTGTAGGTTGTGTTGAATTTATTGTAGTATCGTTAGGCATATAAGTTATTACAGGATTTATATTTTCTATGACATTTACATATTGAAAATAAGGATTTGCAATATTTCCACAACTATCTTGTGCATTCCATGGAATAGTTATTGGAAATTCAAATTGACTGCAACCACTTGAACCAGGACCTCCATCCAAGGTCCAAGATACAGAATATAAAGGAGAATTATCTTGAGCTGTTGCAGGATTACTTGCAATATTGTCTAAAATATCTTGCTCCCAATCAGGAGTCCATTGAAGATTATAGCTTGAGGGTTGGTAAGTCCACCAAGGAGGTTGTATGTCTCTAACTTTAATATGATGTTCAAACCAACCTGTATTAAATGAACTATCTGTTGCACTAAAATCCCTAAAAATATCATATTTTAAATCATCACATGTTTGGGGATTTAAAAAATTTCCAAAATAATAAATTGAATCTGGATGTTGCACTGCAGGAATATTACCGTCGCAATTATCTATAAAAGTTGGAATTCCTGTTACATCTGAAGAAGTTGGATCTCCTAAATTAACTGTTAAAGGGTTTTGTGGAGCATCATACACAACAGGATCTGTTATATCAGGAAGTTCATAAATTATTTGTTTTCCTAATGTTGAATCAATTATAGGATGTTCTCCAACAATCCACCATTTTCTCCAAGTTGTATCTTGCACAGTATTTGTTGAATCAGAATAATAAGCAGTTGCATCAGATGACATGCTCGACGGCCATCCACTTATATCTGGATCTGTTTCAAGTTCACATTCACTCCCATAATTTAGAGGAAGTTCTGCGTATGGGTCTGGATTAGGAAGGTCGCTATTAGGATATAAAACCAAATCATCATGTTGAGGATCTGCAATAGGATTATTATTAATATCATAAAAGTTAAGAATTGGAAAATAACCATAAACAGTATCTTGAACAAAATCACTCCAAAAATGACAATATCTTTCAAGATGGACATGATCATTTAAACTATAATCTCCAGGATACACTCTTTGATCTGTTTGGGTCTCAAAAAAATACCAATCTCCTAAACTTAATGTGCTATCTCCCACAAAAAATGCATTAATAGAATGTGAAATTCCTGTAGAAGTTTCGGTTCTAACCTCAAAAGCATTTTTATTAAGTTCTGCGTGGTGAGTTGTATCATAAAAATTAAAATTGATAGGGGAATTAGAAAGATCTTGTAATCCTACATCGTTTAAGGAATATTGAAAAGAATAATCCCCGCAAGTCCATTCTGGCTTAAAAATATCTGTTTGATCAATCGCCAAATCTTTTTGAATTGTGATTTCTTTTTCAGAAGTTGTTTGTAAAACATCCCAATGTGATTCACAATAAGGAAAAACATCATTCCTATAGTCTAAGTGTATCTGTTTATCAGAATTAGTTGAAGAAACACCATCTAAATCCATATCTGCTTCCCATCCAGAATATCCTTGTGCCATTAAAGTTGAATCTGTTTTATTAATAAAATGGTCATCATTTAAATCCCCAGAACCCCTATATTTTAAAGTAAAATTATAATCATTTAAAACATTTGCTTGTTTTCTTGGATGCAAAACCACATCTCCAAAAAAATCATCTCTTGAAGATTGTGTTTTTAAACTTTCTTTAATATCTTTAGAAGTTTTTAAATCAAAAAAGTTTTCTCCATCGTGATATAAATTTTTCCTAACATCATCATGGTTTTTATAAAAAGATGTGTCATTATCTGTAAAAGAGGTTGTATAATAATCCCCTTTTTTATTTTCAGAATCATAATGTAAATATCCTGAAACTTCTTTATCTTTATTTATTAAAATCTCTTTATTGTTATTATCTAAAGGGTCTTGATTATTTTTATCATTGCCATTAGTATTAGTATAAGTCATCCCTGTTTTTGGTTTATTATCAATAGGGTCTTTATCATAATTATTAGAAGCATTAACTCCTCCTAGTGTGCAAAGATAAATTCCAGTACCCACAACTGTGCCTCTAAATGCGTTCTTTAGCTTTCTCTTTAAATCTCTAGCTTTAACACTTTTAGGATTTAAAATTTTTTTTAGGTTTTTCATCTTATATAAAATCCAAAACGCACCTCCTTATTAAATTAATTAACCAGAAGGAAGCTATTTCTTTTCATATTGTGTTTTTTCCAGGCAGCTAAGCAGCAATAAAATTAATAAATTTTGTTGGGGTGGTTCTATTTAATTGGTTGTTTTTTTACGTTCTGCACCTATCGAAGCAATAAGAAAAGCGATTAGCGATTAAATAGAAATTTGTACATTTGCAAATATGAAGTTGATTGAAGAACATATTGATTATGTAATTGAACTTTGTAAAAAACACGAAGTAAAAGAGTTCTATGTGTTTGGTTCAATCCTCTCAGATGATTTTAATAATACGAGTGACATTGATTTTTTGGTTCAATTTGGTGAGGTCCCTTTGTTTGAATACTTTGATAATTATATGAATCTTAAGGAGTCACTTGAACTTTTATTCAAGCGCCAGATTGATCTTGTTGAAGCTCAAACGATAAAAAATCCTATACTCAAAAATGCTATAGACAAAAATAAAACCATGATATATGGACGAACGGATTCTCAAGTGGTTGTATGATATACAAGGTGCAATTATTGAAATTGAATACTATTTTTCTACCCTCCCTAAAGATTTCGATCAATACAAATCAAACATTTTATTAAAAAGAGCGATTGAAAGAGATTTAGAAATTATTGGTGAAGCGGTAAATAGAATTTTAAAGAAAGATCCAGCTTTTCCAATTGATCATGCAAAAAAAATTATTGGCTTAAGAAACCAGATTGTTCATGCATATGATAATATCTCAGATGAAATTGTATGGGCAATCGTGATTAAACATATACCACTGTTGAAGGCCGAAGTTGATATTTTTTTATCTAACAGATGATAAAATCCATCTCAGCGCGTGGCTGTGAACCGATTGCTAAAAAATCAATCTATCAATCCAAACACAATTTATTATGAAAACAATTTCCTTTTTTATTTTTCTAGTATGCTTCTTTATGTTGAACAATTCGGATGCCCAGGAAAACCTGACAGCAGAAATGCTTTGGAAAATGGGCAGGGTGAGCGATATACAGGTTTCACCCGATAACAACTATGTTTTATATGGTGTTTCCTGGTATAACCTTGAAGAAAAC
>JAUXFB010000261.1 GCA_030620255.1 Candidatus Aminicenantota bacterium
AAAAAAATATGTAATATTTTTTAATGTATTACTTCATTTCTTTTTTTTGATTTTATAAATTCCATAATAATTCCCTTTTTGATTTCCTTTAATTTCTCAATTTGTGCATGGGTTATTATTTGCTTTAAGTCTAAAAGATAATTAATGTAATCAATAAGAAAATCTGTCTTCATTTTACTAATAGCTTTTAATTGTCTCTCTATTTTTTTCCTGTTAATTTTTTCTGATTTTAAATATGAAGCAAATCTTAATTCTCTAATTTTGACCTCAGCACTTTTCTTAATTGAGTTTTCTTCAAATGCTAATAATAAATTCTCAATTTTTTTTCTTTGCTCTTCGCTCAAATTAATATCTTCTTTAAATCTCATTATAAATCTGGCATCAAAAAGATTTTTTTCTGCTAAAAAAACACCTGCTTGTGTTTTCCTTATTATATTTCTACCTTCTATATTTGCTTTTAAATTCAAGTTAAATAGAAATGCAACTAAACATATAATAGCAACAATTAACTTTTTCTTCATGTTTTGCTCCTTTATTAGCAGACATATATGTCTATCTAAGCTTTTTTATATTGTTCTCTTTTTGTTTTATAAAAAACCAATTTTCACTCAAGTTCAACAAAAAATTGAGTCTCTGTTTCGAATTCAAAACATCACTTATTTCAACTAAAGTTTCAACAAAAGTTAGATTTAGCTGATTTTCAATTTCGCTAAGCTCATTTGTTTTACTTCTTAAAATATCTAGATCATATTCAGGGTCACTCAATTGCTCTATTATATCAATCCTTTTCTCAAGTACATCCTTCTTAGACTTAACTAAATTAACTCTAAATCTTTTCATAATTAAGTTTAACTTCTCTTTCTGACCATTATTAAGTGCTATTTTGGTTTTTAATGTTAAATCCTCCGCATTTGTTTTGCCCTTTGAGAAAGCTCTATTGTAAATTGCCTTTGAAATAAAAGCAATATTAAATGTAAGAGAAGCAACTAAAATTATTTTAATCCATTTATTTTTCATTTAAATCACCATTATACAACATATTAAATGTTTTATCTTGAACATTAATCAAACTCAATTCTTGGCCCTGCATAAGCAAATTAGAAATATAAATCTCTTTTTGTTTGTTTTCAACATTATTTTTTAAAGGTCCATTTATGAGGAATCCTAAAATAAAGAAGAGAATAAAAGTAAATGAGTAGACCAGAGAGGGAATAGAAAACATATTGAATCTCTTTTTTCTATTGATTTTATCCATAACTAAGGAAGTAAAATTTTGTATTGGTTCAAGTTCATTTAAGTTTTTTATTTCTTTTTTCAGGTTCTCCAATTGTTCTAATTCATGCTTACACTTTTCACACTTCTTTAAATGTGAAAAGATTTCAGCTCTTTCTTTCTTTATAAGTTCATTATCTTGAAAAGAACTTAACAAGAGTTTAACTCTATTACATTTCATTTTTCCCTCACTTTGTAAACATTCTTATCTTTATTTTCTTGCAGAAATATTTTGCTTTTTAAAGCTTTCTTTGCTCTTGAAATTAATGTTTCGATCTTTGGAATAGACCAACCTGTTATTTTTGAGATATTTTTATAAGAAAAATCAAGATAGACTTTTAAGATTAATGCAATTTTCTGATTCTCTTTCAATTCCATTATAGATGAAATAAGCAATTCTTCTTTTACTTTATCCTCAATACTTTTATATTGTGTTGCCTCATATTGAAAATATTTTCCCTCTATACTATCAGAAAAATGTTCTGAAAAAAAAAGTACACGCTTTTTCTTTTTTATATAATTTAAAGTTAAATTTTTTGCTATTTTAAATATAAAAGCTTGAAAATTCCCTTCCATTTTATATCTATTTAAATTTTCATATACTTTCAAAAAAACATCCTGACTTATATTCTGAGATTCATCATGATCAAATATCATTCTATTAATAAAATTTAATATCTTTTTATTATATTTATTGATAATGATCTCAAAATTTTGAGTTTTACCTTTTTTAACTGATTTTATAATTTCATCATCAGAGAACATTAAATTATTTGCTTTCACTTAACATTATAACAAGATAAAATCATAGTTCTTGCATAAATTATAAATTTTATCAGTTTTTACCTAATAATAAATATAGCCTCTCCTGAGCTTTTACCATAAAATCTGCATCCCACTCTGAAAAATCTTCTTTAAAATTTGAAAGTCTTTCTCTCTCTTTTTTATTGTTTATTAAAAACAAGATTTTCTCAGAAAACTTTATATAATCAAAAACATCAATAAGATATCCGTTTTCATTATGTTTTATAACTTCTATATTCCCTGATATATTACTTGCAACAATTGGCTTTTTCTTTAATCTCATTTGAATCAAACTTTGAGGCAAGCCTTCCCATAAAGCAGTTGATATCCCTATATCAAAGATGTCAATAGCATTTTCAATATCAAATATAAAACCAGGAAGTTTGAAGTTTTCTGATATTCTTTTTTCCCTCAATCTATATTCAATCTCTTCTCTCAGTTTACCATCACCTGCAATAAAGAAAATAACATCTTTTCTCTTTTTTAAAATCATTGATGCAATTTCAATCAAATGAAAAAGCCCCTTTTGAGGTTTAAACGGAGCAATAACTCCACATACAAGATCTTTGTCTTTTATATTATATTTTTTTCTTATATAAGCTAAATTAGAGCTCTTTTTTGAAAATTTCCCTATTTGAAACCCGCTTCTTATAAGCGTGTAATTATCTTTTACCAGTTTTTTTTGCTTGGCAAGTTTAATATCATCATTTGATACAAAAATAAAATGAGTTGTTAATTTGGAGACAATCTTTTCTGAAACCATAAAAAAATTCCTCTTTAAAAAAGATTGAAATGAAGAAAATGAAAAACCATGAACAGAATGAATAATAACCGGTACTTTTAAGATAAATGCAATCATTCTTCCTATAATCCCGGCTTTTGAAGAGTGTGTGTGAACAATATCAGGGTTTATTTTTTTCAATACTTTAAATACCTGGAGAAAAGTTTTTAAATCTTTAACAGGGTTTATCTCTCTTTGTAAATCTTTTATAATTATAAATCCATCTTTTTTTTCTATTTTATCAGTTAAAATTCCTCCAGGACCACAAACAAGATATGTGTCAAACTCTTCTGGATTGAGATTTTCATACGTATAAATTGTATTTATCTGTGCTCC
>JAUXFB010000028.1 GCA_030620255.1 Candidatus Aminicenantota bacterium
TGGATGATGATGAGATATTGGATTTGGTTGAGTTAGAGATAAGGGAGTTATTAACAGAGTATGGTTTTCCTGGAGATGATATTCCAGTGGTAAGGGGTAGTGCGTTGAAGAGTTTGGAGAGTGACGGTAATCCTGGAGATGAGTGTAACAAGAGTATATTGGAGTTAATGGAAGCAGTAGACAATTACATACCGTTACCAGAGCGTGCGATAGACAAGTCATTTTTAATGCCGATAGAGGATGTATTTACTATAAGTGGTAGAGGTACAGTTGTAACAGGTAGGATAGAGCGAGGAATAGTGAAGGTAGGAGATGAGATAGAGATAGTAGGTATAAGAGACACGCAGAAGAAGGTAGTTACAGGAGTAGAGATGTTTAAGAAGTTGTTGGATCAGGGTCAGGCAGGAGATAATGTAGGAGTATTATTGCGAGGTACAGACAGGAGTGATGTAGAGCGAGGAATGGTATTGTCCAAGTCAGGTACAATAACGCCTCACAAGAAGTTTAAGGCAGAGGTATATGTATTATCCAAGGATGAGGGAGGCAGGCATACTCCATTTATTACAGGTTATAGGCCACAGTTTTTTTTCAGGACCACAGATGTCACAGGTAGTGTGACATTACCAGAAGGAGTAGAGATGGTAATGCCCGGAGATAACACGACATTTGGCATAGATTTATTAACGCCAATAGCAATGGACAAGGGATTGAAGTTTGCAATAAGAGAGGGTGGTAGGACAATTGGTGCAGGTTCTGTAACTGAAATTATTGAGTAAAAGAAGGGAAAAATGAATACAAAAATTAGAATAAAATTAAAATCTTTTGATAGTAGAATACTTGACAAGTCTTCCGAAGAAATTGTAACAAAATCAAAAAGGACAGGAGCAAAAGTAACAGGCCCGATTCCAATTCCAACAAAAATTGAAAGGTTTTGCGTATTAAGATCACCTCACGCTGATAAAAAATCCAGAGAACATTTTGAAAGGAGAACTCATTATAGATTGATTGAGATTATTGAACACAATGATGATACAATAGCTGAATTGAAAAAAATGGATTTACCAGCAGGAGTAGAGGTTGAGGTTAAATCAAATTAGAGGATTATTAAAATGATTGAAGGATTAATTGGGAAAAAAATAGGGATGACTCAGTTTTTTACAGATGATGGTAGAGTTTTTCCGATCACTGTAATAAAAGCAGGACCATGTGTTGTAATTCAAAAAAAAGTGTTGAAAGATAAAAATTGTAAGAAGGTCCAACTTGGATTTGTTGAAGAGAAAAAGGTAAAAAATGTAAATAAACCTATGAAAGGCCACTTTGATAAGGCTAAGGTCCCTTCAACTAAAATATTAAAAGAATTCTTTTATGATGAAGATGAAATTGGTGTTGGGGATAGTGTTAAGGTGGATATATTTAAAGAGAAGGAGAAAGTGAATATAGTTGGAGTTAGTAAGGGAAAAGGTTTTCAAGGTGTAATAAAAAGGTGGAATTTTTCTCGTGGGCCTAAAACACATGGATCAATGCACCACAGAAGACCAGGTTCAACTGGGATGTGTGCATATCCTGGAGAGGTTCCGAAAGGTAAAAAAATGCCCGGAAGAATGGGTGGAAAAAGAAAAACTATAAAAGGTCTTAGTATTGAAAAAATTGATTTAGATAATAACCTGATATTGGTGAAAGGGGCAGTTCCGGGGTTTAATGGTAATTATGTGTTTATTATAAAAGATTCCTTTAAGAGGAGATAATAATGATTAAGTTCAGAGTTAGGAATATTGAGAATTTGGAGATTAGTGATATTAATCTTCCTGAAGAAATTTTTGATTATCCTTTGAAGGAGCACCTTATTTATGAGGCTGTTAAAAATTTTAGAGCAAATTTAAGAAGAGGTACTGCATCGACAAAAACAAGGGGTAAAGTAAAAGGAAGCGGAAGGAAATTATGGAAGCAAAAAGGAACAGGTAGAGCAAGAATTGGCTCAATAAGGAGTCCTTTGTGGAGAAAAGGAGGAATAACATTTGGGCCGCATCCTAGAGATTACTCTTATGCTATACCAAAAAAAGCTAAGAGCAATGCATTAAAGTCGGTTCTCTCTGATAAGGTGAGAAATAATAGGATATGTATTATTGATAAATTAAATATAAGTTCAAAAAAAACCAAAGATACAATATCAATTTTAGAAAAATTTGGTTTTGATAAGTTACTAATTGTAGATAAGAAAGATAATTCGGAATTAATGCTAAGTACAAGAAATATTCCAAATGTAAAAGCAATTGATCTTAATGAAATAAATATATATGATTCTTTGAAATACAACTACATTATGTTTTCTGTTGAAGCTATTAATCGATTGAAGGAGGTGTTTAAATGAAATTGGAATATACTGATATAATTCTTGCCCCATTAATTACAGAAAAGTCTACTGATTTAAAGGACAAAGAAAAGGTACTCTGTTTTAAAGTTCATAAAAAAGCAAATAAAATAATGGTTAAAAATGCTGTGGAAGAATTGTTCAAAACAAAAGTAGAAAGTGTTAATCTAATGAATTTTGTCGGGAAAGAGAAAAGACATGGTAAATATTCTGGAAGAAAACCTTCCTGGAAAAAAGCTTATGTGAAATTAAAAAAAGATGCAAAAATGATTGAATATTTCGAGGTGGTATAATGGCTATAAAAACGTACAATCCCGTAACTCCTGGTCAAAGAGGAAAAACTGGTTATACTTTTGATGAACTGACTTCAAAAAAGCCTTATAAAAAATTACTTGTCTCCCTGAAAAAATCAGGAGGAAGAAATAACTATGGAAGAATTACAATTAGGTTTAGGGGTGGAGGGCACAAGAGAAAGTATAGGGTGATTGATTTTAAGAGAAATAAATTAGATGTTTCAGGCACAATTGAGACAATTGAGTATGATCCTAATAGGACTACAAGAATTGCTCTGGTAAAATATTCAGATGGTGAAAGAAGGTATATTTTAGCTCCATCAGGTATTAAAGTTGGAGACAATATTATATCAACTGATGGTGAAGCTGAAGTTTTACCCGGGAATTCAATATTATTAAAGAATATTCCAGTTGGAACTATTATTCATAATATTGAATTCCAAAAAGGTAGAGGTGGTCAGAGTGCCAGAACAGCAGGTTCTTCCGCAGTTTTGATGGCTAAAGAGGGGAAATATGCTTTGTTGAAGATGCCATCTGGTGAATTAAGAAAAATCCATATGGAATGTAAGGCAACAATTGGACAGCTCAGTAATGCCGAACATAGTAATATTAAGATTGGTAAGGCTGGAAGAAATAGATGGATGGGCAAACGTCCTCATGTTAGGGGTACTGCCATGAATCCTGTTGATCATCCTCATGGTGGAGGTGAAGGTAAAACAAAGGGTGGTAGGAGTCCTGTTACTCCATGGGGTAAGCCCACAAAAGGATACAAGACTAGAAGAAACAAAAGCACACAAAAATTTATTGTAAAGAGGAGAAACTAGTTAAATGGCACGTTCAGTGAAAAAAGGCGTTTATATTGAAGAAAAATTATTGAATAAAATATTGGCTGTAAAAAATTTAAAAAAGCGTGAAGTTATAAAAACCTGGTCAAGACGTTCTACTGTAATCCCTGAAATGGTAGGCTTAACACTTGCTGTTCATAATGGAAAGAAATTTATCCCAGTGTTTATTACAGAGAATATGGTTGGATGTAAGCTTGGCGAATTTTCTCAAACAAGAAATTATAAAGGTCATACTAGCAAAAGTAAAAAATAGGAGGTTGAAATGGGTAGAATCGCAGTTGCAAAAGGTAAGTATTTAAAAATATCACCAAGAAAATGTGGATTGGTTGTTGATATGATTAGAGGAAAGGACGCAGGAGAAGCAATAACAATATTGAGGTTTTCTAAAAAACAGAAAGGTTCTGATATTGTTGAAAAGGTTCTTAATTCTGCTATTGCTAATGCTCAGGTTAAATACCCGAATATTGATGTGGATCAGTTATATATTTCTGAAATATATGTAGGCAAAGCACCGTATTTGAAAAGATTTAGAGCAGCACCTCGAGGCAAAGGAGTCAGAATCTTAAAAAAATATGCTCATGTAACAATATTTTTAGATGAAAGAAAGGAGAAATGATGGGGCAAAAAACACATCCAATTGGATTTAGATTAGGTTTTAATAAAAGTTGGTTATCTTTATGGTATAGTAAGGGAAGAAATTATATTGAACTTTTTCACAATGATTTAAAAATTAGAAAATTAATCAAAAATAAGTATAAACATGCTGGAATCAGCTCAGTTGAAATTAAGAGAATATCTGATACAATTAGAGTTCAGGTCAATACTGCACGTCCTGGGATTGTTATTGGGAAAGGCGGTAAGGGCGTTAAGAAACTAAAAGACTTGATAAGAGAATTAACAGGGATGACGCTTGACAAAATATTAGTTGATGTTATTGAAATAAAATATCCTGAATTAGTTGCTCAATTGGTTGCAGAAGGTGTAGCTTACCAAATAGAAAGGAGAATTTCATTCCGTAGGGCAATGAGGAAAGCAGTGGATTCTTCTTTAAGAGCTGGTGCAATTGGCATGAAAATAAGAGTTGCAGGAAGATTGGGAGGAGCTGAAATTGCAAGAGCTGAATGGTATCTGGTGGGAAAACTTCCTTTACAAACATTAAAAGCTGATATTGATTATGGATTTACAGAGGCTTTTACTGATTATGGTCAGATTGGGATTAAAGTATGGATATATTCTTCAGATAAGTTAAAGGAAAGATTTAAGAAACAAGAAATAAATATTGATGAAAAGGGAGAATAAAAAATGTTAATGCCAGCCAAAGTAAAATACAGGAAAGTTTTTAGAGGGAAACGAAGAGGAAAAGCAACAAAAGGCAATACTCTGGAGTTTGGCGATTATGGTCTTCAAGCTCTTGAAAATTGTTGGATTACTGCAAGACAAATTGAGGCTGGTAGAGTTGCAATAAATAGATATATAAAAAGAGGTGGAAAATTATGGGTTAGAGCATTTCCTTACAAGCCTGTTACATCTAAACCAATTGAAGTAAGGATGGGTAAAGGTAAGGGTGACCCTGAATTTTGGGTTGATGTTGTAAAAAGAGGTAAAATTATTTATGAACTAGAAGGTGTACAGGAAAATGTTGCAAAGGAAGCAATTAGATTAGCCCAGAGAAAGTTTTCAATCAAAACAAGATTTATTAAAAGGAATAAATAGAGGTAGTTAATATGAAAGCAAAAGAAATAAGGTCAATGACAATTGATGAGATTGAAAGTAAACTAATAGAGTTACGTGATAAACTTTTTAAGCAGAAAATACAAAAATCTATTGGGCAGATGGCCAATCTTTATACAATAAGAAGTACTAAAAAGGATATTGCTAAGTTATTAACAATTTTAACTGAAAAGAGGTCTAACAATGAAAAACAAGGAAGAAAGAAAGAAAAGAATTGATGTTGTTTTAACAGGAGAAGTAGTTTCAGCAAAAGCTGATAAGACTATATCCGTTAGTGTTCAAAGAATATTTAAACATTCTGTTTATAAAAAGATAGTTAGAGAAAAGAAAAAATATCTTGTTCATGATGAGAATAACAAATGTGGTTTAGGAGATATTGTTAAGATAAAATTAGTTAGACCAATAAGTAAGAGAAAGAAGTGGATGTTATTGGATGTTATTTCTACAACCCCTGACAAAGAGGTGATAAAATGATTCAAATGCAAACCAGATTGAAAGTTGCTGATAATTCAGGTGCAAAAGAAGTAATGTTTATCAGAGCTCTGGGTGGAGGAACTGGGAAAATAGCTCACATAGGAGATATTTTTGTTGGGACTGTTAAAGTTGCTGAACCAAACTCAAAAATAAAAAAGGGAGATGTGATACGAGCTGTTATTGTGAGAACAAGGAAAGAAGCAAGAAGAAAAGATGGTTCTTATATTCGGTTTTCTGATAATGCTGCTGTGGTTATTGACAAACAGGGCGAACCTATTGGAACTAGAGTCTTTGGTCCTGTGGCTAGAGAATTAAGGGAAAAAAAATTCATGAAGATAATTTCTTTGGCTCCAGAGGTGATTTGAATGAAAAGGTTAAAGTTAAAAAAAGGTGATCCAGTTATTATTGTAAGAGGTAAAAAACAGGATAAAGGGAAATTTGGGAAAATTCTAAAAATTTTACCTGAAAAAAATAGAGTGGTTGTTGAAAAAATACATATTATTAAAGAGTATGTTCGACCTAATCCACAAAAAAACATTCAGGGTGGTATTGTAGAAAGAGAGGGTACTATTCCTCTAGCAAGTGTAATGTATTATTGTAAAGAGTGTGAACAGGGAGTTCGAGTAGGATTTAAAGTTTCGAAAGATGAAAAACATAGAATCTGTAAAAAATGTAATGCACTTCTTGATTAGGAGTAAAAGATGAATAGAGTAATGGAAAGATACAATAAAGAAATTAAGTTTGAGTTAAAAAAGGAATTAAAATATAAAAATATTATGATGGTTCCCAGACTCGAAAAAATAGTTGTAAATTCAGGAGTAGGAGAAGCAACTCAAAATATTAAAGTTCTTGATAAAGTGATGGGAGAATTGGCTATGATAACAGGGCAGAAGCCGGTTATTAGAAGGGCAAGAAAATCAATTGCGTCTTTCAGATTAAGAGCAGGTATGCCTGTTGGTGCTTCTGTGTCATTGAGAGGTAAGAGAATGTATGATTTTTTTGACAGATTGGTTTCTGTGGTTATTCCGCGAATTAAAGATTTTAGAGGACTTTCTACAAAATCTTTTGACGGTTCTGGGAATTATACTCTTTCATTAAAAGATCAGCTGGTTTTCCCTGAAATAAATTACAATAAAGTTGATAAGTTAAAAGGTATGTCAATTACATTTGTTACTTCTGCAAGTGATAATAGAGAAGGTGAAGCATTGCTAAAACATTTAGGAATGCCCTTTTAGAAAAGGAGGAAAGAGTGGCAAAAAAATCATCTATTGCTAAAGCTAGGAAGCTAAAAAAATATAGTGTTCGACAAAGAAGTAGATGCAGATTGTGTGGAAGGACTCGGTCTGTTTATAAAAAGTTTGAATTGTGTAGACTTTGTTTTAGAGAATTGTCATTAAGAGGAGAAGTTCCGGGTGTCACAAAATCATCCTGGTAAGGAGTTAAGATGAATATTACAGATCCAATAGCAGATATGTTAACAAGAATCAGAAATGCCATTATGGCTAACAAAAAGGATGTTGCTATTCCTTTATCTAAAGAGAAACTTGAAATCGCAAAGATTTTAAAAAATGAGGGTTATATTTTTAACTTTAAAGTAGATAACAGTGAATTTCTTGCACAAATTGTTGTTGAACTTAAATATAAGGATAAAAAAAATAGTGTTATTGAAGGCTTAAAAAGGATTTCAAAACCAGGCAGAAGAGTATATGAAAAAGCTGATAGTATTCCTAAAGTATTAAGTGGATTGGGAGTAGCTATTTTGTCAACTTCAAAAGGAATTATGACAGGTCGAGAGTGTGAAAAAAATAATGTAGGCGGTGAAGTTTTACTTCATATTTGGTAGGAGGAAAAATGTCGAGATTAGCAGCAAAACCAATTAAGTTCGAAAATTCGGTTAAAATTGAATTTAAAGAAGATAATTTAAAAATAAAGGGATCTAAAGGTGAGTTGCTTGTGAAACTTATTAAGGGTATAGATGTTAAGATTAAGGATAATGAAATTTATGTTAATTTAAAAGATGATTTGAAAAAACCTTTTCAAGGATTAACCTGGAGTTTAATTAATAATGCAGTAATTGGAGTTACTAAAGGTTTTTCAAAGAAATTGGAAATAGTTGGAAAAGGATGGCGTTCAACTGTAAAAGGAGATACAATTAATCTTCAAGTTGGGTACTCTCATCCAGTAAATTATAAATTGCCAAAAGGAGTAACTGCAACTCAAAAGAACCCAGGGTCTTTTACTTTGTTTTCACATGATAAACAGCTTCTGGGTCAGGTTTGTGCTAATATCCAAAGAATAAGGCCAGTTGAGCCTTACAAACTGAAAGGTATAAGAATTGAAGGGCAATATTTAAGGCGAAAAGTAAGGAAAACAGCAGGAGTTTAAAATGATTACACCTAAGTATGTTTTAGAAGACAGAAGAAAGCAAAGAGTAAGAAAATCTATCAGAAAAAAAATTAGTGGTACTAAAGAAAAACCGAGAATGATAGTTTTTAGAAGTAATAAATATTTATATGTTCAGGTTTATGATGATATCAACAGAAAGGTTTTAGTTAGCGCTTCAACTCTTGAAAAAGAGATAAAAGAACAGTTAAAGAGCACAAAAAATAAAGATGCTGCTAAGTTAATAGGAAAATTAATTTCTGACAGATTGAAAAAGAAAAAGATTAATTCTGTTGTTTTTGATAGGAATGTTTATGCTTATGCTGGAAGAGTTAAGATAATTGCTGACTCAGCAAGAGAAAACGGGATAAATTTTTAAGGAGTTTAAAGTGCAGGGAATAGAAAACAATGAGGTTTTATTGGAAGAAGAGGTGATTTCAATAAGAAGAGTAACTAAGGTTGTAAAGGGTGGAAAGAATTTTAGATTTTCAGCCGCAGTTGTTGTTGGAGATAAGAATGGTAAAGTCGGGCTTGGTAAAGGAAAAGCAAAGGAAGTGCCTTTAGCAATAAAAAAGGCTGTTGTAGATGCAAAGAAGAATTTAATTGAAGTTCCTCTTATAAATAATACTATACCTTATTATATTGTAGGAAGATTCGGAGCAGCTCAGGTTGTTTTAAGACCTGCGTCTCCAGGAACGGGAGTTATTGCTGGAGGAGCAGTTAGATTTATTATGGAACTAGCAGGAATAAAGAATATCCTGACAAAGAGTCTTAAAAGTAAAAACGTATTAACTGTAGCACGTGCAACTATGAATGGATTAAAAAAATTGAAGAATTCTGAAAAAATTAGTAA
>JAUXFB010000077.1 GCA_030620255.1 Candidatus Aminicenantota bacterium
AAAAGATATATCATTAACACTTCAAAATATAAATAGTAGTAAAATAGTAATCTCAACTCCTGTTATTTTAAATCCTTTTTTTAAAAATATTTTCGATTCTATTATATATATAAGACCCGAGTCGATTTTTAATATGCATGAGTATAATGCAGCTGAGATGATTTTTTCAATAGTATCAGAATTGAAGGAACTTGTTAAAAAAGGTGGAAACATCGACATTTTTTCAACATTTCATTTTCATTACTCTCTAAAATTGATTAATAAGGAAGAGGATTTTTTTGAAAGGGAATTAAAATACAGAAATTGGTTTTTGCTGCCTCCCTATTCTTATGTTTATAAAATTGAAATAAGAGCTAAAAATTTGAGAGAGCTTGGAAAAGATATGAGATTAATATTTAATAAGTTCAAAGACAAATTGAATTTAAGGAAAATCTATCTTGTTTCAAGAAAAAAAATCAGGGGTAATTATAAGGGAGAAATGAAAGCTCATTCAATACCAGAATCAATATTAAATTCAGGGTTACTAAAAAAGAGGAATGTAAATATAAGTTTAAAGATCGTTTGATTAATTATCTATATCATTTGTTTTGAGCTGTGTGTGTTACTTCAATTGTTAAATCTTTTATATGTTTGATCTCATCTATGGATAATCCTGATTTCATGTATATAAAATAGATTTTGTTAGTTTCATATAAATTTAATTTCTTTGATAAAACACCCAATTTTTGAAGATTTAGAAAATCTGTTGTTTGGGGAACGGGTGAAAAGTATGATAGATGAGGAATGATTCCCTGCTCTTTTACAAAATCCAAAGATTTTATTATATTCTCTGTTTTTTGTTCAAAAATTCCAAATAAAATATAACACTCAATCTCTTTTCTTTTAAAACCAGCTTTCTCAAGATTATTTACTGCTTCAATCATCTCTTTAATAGTAACTTTATTTGAACTCTTTGAAAGAATTTCTGGGTTTATTGATTCAAAACTGAGCCTGATTGTTTTAAACCCGCTTTTATAGAGCATCTCAGCAGTTTCTTTATCAACTTCCTTTGCATGGATACCATTTGGTGTATGAAATTTTACATCCAGGTTTTTTATGATCTCATTGAAAACTTTAAGAAAACGTGTTTCTTTATTTACAAGAAATGCATCATCAAAAATTATAAAATGTTCTGTTTTATATTTATCATACATATAATAAATTTCTTCAATAATTTTTTTGTATGATCTTTCAATAAAATGTTCGTTAAGGAATTTGGAAGCGCAATAAGAACAGTTGTAAAGGCATCCTCTGGATGTCATTAAAGGTAAGTATTTTTTATTTGCTAATAGCTCATATAAGGGGAAAGGGAGGTTGTCTATATATGAGAAGTCAGGATGATTATATATTTTGCCATTGTTATCTTTTATGATTTTTAAAACTTTTTCTTCTCCATGTCCTTTAATAAAAGAATCTGCTTTAATATATTTTTTAATATTAGAATTTAAAAGTGTTGGCAGCAATCCACCAACAAATATTTTTGTTTTTGGAAATCTTTCTCTCAATTTTTCTATTGTAAAATTAATTCCATCAATCCAATATGTCATAAGTGTTGTGATTAAAATAATGTTAATATCAGGAAGTTTGTTAAGTTTTTCAATAAAATTATCTACTGGCATACCATATCTTGAGTAATTTCTTGGAATGGTCTTATATATTTCAGGTTTATCAACTATTTCTCTGTGAAATTTTCCTCTCCCGTCTTCTTTTGATTTGTTTAATGAATGGTCCTGAAATCTATCAAGAACATCAATCCAATATATTTCAGCATTTGTGTATTTTTTTATTATAGATGCTATATAAAGTAATCCCAATGGTCTTAACCATAGATCAAAAGCAGTAAAATCGTATATATATGGATTAACTAATAAAACTTTCATAGTTTAGCAAATGCAATTCTTGGAATATTGTTATAATCATTAAAAAAGATTATATTTGAAAACCCTATCTTTTTTAAAATGTTTTTTACAGTTTGTTTTTGATTGTATCCGATTTCAATTAATATTGTCCCCTTTTTTTTAAGATAATCGGGAGAGTTTATAATTATCCTTTTTATTATTTCAGTTCCATTTTCCCCTGAAACGAGAGAACTTCTTGGTTCAAATTTTTTTATATTTAATGGCAATCTCTCCCAGTCTCTGACTGATAAGTAAGGTGGGTTTGATATTATTAAGTCAAATCTGTTATGATTTTCTGGGAATAGGTCTGAAAAAACTGGAATAACTCTATTTTTAACTTTATGGATTAAAATATTCTTTTTTAATACATATATGGATTTTTTGCTCCTTTCAACAGATATTACTTTTGTATTCAGTTTTTTTGCAAGAATGATTGAAATAACACCACTTCCAGCACCAATATCGAGTATTTTTGATGGCGGAGGTTTTAATTCCATTGCCTTTTCAACAAGTATTTCAGTTTCTGGTCTTGGGATCAGCACATTTTTGTTTATATAAAAATTCTCGGAGAAAAATTCTTTTTCTTTCAATATGTAAGCAATTGGTTCCTCATTTTTTAATCTCTTGAAATATTTGTAAAATTTATTTAAGCCTGCTTTGTTTTTTATTTCATCATTTTTTTTAATCCAGAATTCTGTTTTTGTTAGGTTAAACGCTCTTTCAATTAAAATTTGAATATCAAGTGTTTTTTCTTTGTCTTTGATTTGATTTATAGAAGAAAAATATAGATCTGAATATTTCACTAACTAATAATTTGTTTGAATTTTTCTTCTATAGATTTTTTTGTATGGGTTTCGATTAGTTCTTTTACTAAATTATCAAAATTACCGTCAAGAATATTTTCAATGTTAAAATTTTTATTGACTATTCTATGGTCAGTCACTCTGCTCTGTGGAAAATTGTAAGTTCTTATCTTTTCAGATCTGTCTCCTGTTCCAATCTGAGATTTTCTTTGATTTGAGACATTTTCTTCCTGTTTTGCTTTCTCAAATTCATACAACCTGGATTTTAAAATCTTTATTGCTCTTTCTTTATTTTTATGCTGGGATGTTTCATCTTGACAGCAAACAACAATGCCAGTGGGAAAGTGGGTTATTCTTATAGCTGAATCAGTTTTGTTAACATGTTGACCACCTGCACCTGATGATCTGTATGTGTCGATTCTTATCTCTTTTGAATTTATTTCAACTTCAATATCATCAACTTCTGGCATAACAGCAACTGTAACAGTTGATGTATGTATTCTCCCGCTTGATTCTGTAATTGGAACTCTTTGAACTCTATGAACTCCACTTTCAAATCTTAAGTACTTATTGACTTTTTTTCCTTTTATGTGGAGAATAATTTCTTTAATTCCACCAACAGAAGAATATGTTGTTGATATCACTTCTAATTTCCAGAACTTTCTTTCTGCAATTCTTGAATACATTCTTAAAAGATCTGATGCAAAAAGGGATGCTTCATTGCCTCCTGCACCTGCTCTTATTTCAAGAAAGACATTTCTATTATCTTCTGATTCATCAGAGGCTAAAAGAATTTCTACAAATTCATAAAGCTTTTTTATCTCATTGTTTAACTTATCAATTTCTTCTTGTGCAAGTCCCTTCATATCTGTTTCTTCAGAAGTGTTATAAAACTCTTCAGCCTCATTTTTCAGTTCTATAAGAGAATCAAGTTCTGTGTACGTTTCACTTAAAGGTTTGAGTTTGGATAACTCTTTTGTTAAGTTTATGAATTTTGTTTGATTATCTATTATATTCGGTTTGGAAATAAGGTCAGATATTTCATTGTATTTTTTGTTAATACTTTTGAGATAAGAAAGTAGTTTATCACCTTTCTTTATATCCATATTTTTTCTTGAACTTTTCTATTCTTCCTTCAGTATCAATGTATTTCTGCTTCCCTGTATAAAAAGGGTGGCATTCTGAACAGATTTCAACTTCAATTTTAGGAACAGTTGCTTTTGCATTAAATGTATGCCCACATGCGCAAGTTACTGTACACTCCATATATTTAGGGTGAATACCTTTTCTCATTGCATCCTCCATGATAAAAAATTCTATCATTTTAATTATATAATGTCAATAAATAAGTTGAAATCATAAGTTTGAATGTTTTAAATTTATGAAATTTTTCAATATTGATTTCATTTTTTAAAATCATCTGATTATTCAATATTGTTCATTTCGTTTTATATTTGACATTCTATATTTAGTTATATTAATATTACTATAAAATGATAAAAAAGATATTTTCTCAGCGGATATTTTTACTTTTTACTGTAATTTTCCTTTGCATGGGATGTTCTGTTGTTGATCTCTATGCTAGAAGAGGGAAAAAAAAATCAAAAATAATTAATTCCCGAACGCAGCAATGCAACAGTTTTATCAGACAAAACAAACTTGATGAGGCTTTAAAATGCGCCACTTTACTGGTAATTGATTATCCTAAAAACGCAAAGGTTTACAGTCTCAGGGGTCAGGTCTATTTTATAAAGGGCGAATATAAAATTGCCCTGAAGGATATAAACCAGGCAATTTCCATGAAACCTAAAGATAGTTCTTTCTACGGACTCAGGGGAATAATTAAATACAGGACGGGTGATTTTTTAACTGCTATCGAAGATTTCTCCAGATCCATTAAACTAAATTCGAAAACTGCCGGAACCTATCGCTGGCGTAGTTCCACTTATGAAATGCTTGGGAAACGTAAAGAAGCTCTCAGTGATATTAATAAGTATATTAAAATGATGCCCAAGGTCAGTGATGGATATTTCAGAAGGGCAAGAATTAATTATGAAGAGAAAAGAATGGAAGAGTCCCTTGCTGATTGTTATATGGCGATAGCGCTGGATTCGAAAAACATCTCGGCCATTGATTTGAAAGGTAGCATTTATCTCATGAGTGGAGAATTAAATAAAGCACTTGCTGAATACAACCGAGTCATTGATCTTAGCCCCAAAACATCGAAGTCTTATAGTAACCGCGGGCTTGTTTACTGGCTACAGGGTAAACGTAGAGAGGGCATCGAAGATATGAAAAAGGCTATTAAGTTATTCCCGAAACTCTTTCCAAGTTATTATCATCTGGGGTATTTCATGCATCAGGAAAATAATAAAAAGATAGCAAAATCATATTTCCTGCGTGCCTACGAATTATTTCCAAAATTGCTTCAAAATAGGGAATATATATTAGGATCCGCCATCGCTCCACAGGTGATTCGATACTATAAAAAGGAGCTATTCGTAGCTAAAGAGTATCTATTATCATCCGGGAAGTATTTATATACCGGGAAAACTAAGCTGGAAGTGAAAAGTATTCATACGAAACCTAAACGGATAAGGATTGGTAAAAAATTTATAATCGCCATCAAATACATGGTGTCAGATCCATCGATAAATAGTAAGAAACTGCAGGTATATATGAATTTTAGGATTATAAAAGGGGAAAAGGTATTATTTAAATCCGGTTCCATTGTACTTGAGAGCAAAAACAGCGTGGAGAATACGAGATATCAGAATATGAATCCCTATCAGCGGAAAGGTTCGTTCAACATTAAGGTTACTCTTACATATAAAGACAAAACATCAAGCAAAACGATTGCAATTAATATTTCATGACTTGAAAATGGGAATGACCCGTAAATATCTCACATTTGGTTTAATATCCAAAATTAAAGGAATGTAAAATGAATTATTCAAAAAACAAAAAAATTTTTATCGGTATATCTATTATTTTTACGTGTTTGATTTTCCTCAATTCTTTATCTTTTGCAGCAAAAGACAAATCAAAGTCTAATAAAAACAAATCTATTCAGGCAGTTAAAGAGCTTATTGCCGACATGGATCAGAAACATCTCCTCGATATTGCCAAAAAGCAGGATAAAAGCAAAATGGCTGATCTTTTCAAAAATTTGTGCAAATCCAGTAAAACTTTGGGAGATATACTGACATATTGCGAAAAAGTTGATGAAGGGATCTTTATATTTCAGGAGGTCATACCCGATCAAATCCCTAAAAAGGTATGGGTAAGATATTTCGGCAAAGGGAAGATCCGTTTTAATAAGATAAAAGATGTTATAAAGGTAACATCGAACAGAAAGAACGGTCTTGTCCACCTTTTTGAAGAGACCGGGCATAAAGCAGGTTACGTGCTTGCTGCATTTTCCATTGCCCAGGATATTTATAGTGCATTGGGCTCCAATGACGACCGGAGACTGAAGGCTATCTATACCACGGCCAAGAATGTTCTGTTTGAATTTTTGTTTAAAAAGGTCGGCATCTCTCTTAATCCTTTTATATCCATAGCTGTTGA
Source organism: Candidatus Aminicenantota bacterium (assembly GCA_030620255.1). GTDB lineage: Bacteria > Acidobacteriota > Aminicenantia > UBA2199 > UBA2199 > JAUWNT01. The sequence goes on from JAUXFB010000077.1 coordinate 6,311, forward strand.
TGTTCTGGAGTGGGGATTAAATACGTTTATTAAACAGAGCCTCGGCCGGCACGAGCGAGACTGGGAAAGGGCGTACTCAAGATATATGGACAAACATTATCCGGATGAATACTGGAACAAGCTGATAAGATCAACATTCAGTGAATACGGGGGATTATCACAAGCCAAAACCAAGATTCAATACGCCCTGGAAAGGTTTTGGGAAAACCCTGATTCCAATCTTAACGAAATGATAAATACACGTTCTACCTTTTCCAGTACAAGGGGAGGCGCATTGGCGGAAAAATATAAACAAGGTATCATTGCCGATTATTACAACTGGGAAGTAAAACCAAAGATAAGAGGAATGCTGCGGGAAGAGATAATGTATGC
>JAUXFB010000183.1 GCA_030620255.1 Candidatus Aminicenantota bacterium
TATGTTAATGAAGCAGCAAAATATTAATTTTGATATAAAAAAGGAAGAGCCCAAGGTTTATGTAATAGTTATGGATAAAGATTACCAGTCTTTTGCTCTTGAAGTAGTAAAATTTTTAAGGGATAAAAATTTTGCATGTGATATTAATTTTAAGATTAAGAATTTGAGTTCTGAGTTGAAATTGGCTGAAAAAAGTAGTTATAATTTTGCAGTAATTATAGGTGAAGATGAAGTAAATACTGGCAATGTTACTATTAAGGATATTGATAAATTTAAACAATATAAAATTAACTGGAAAAGTCAAAAGAATAAAATAATTAAATTGATCTGGAGCAAGAAATAATGAATAAAGATTTTAATTACAGAAGTGGGATAAATTTTACTAAATTCAAGACTGTAATGAGAAGCAATTTATGCGGAGAAGTTGACGGGGGTTTTGTTGGCAGAAAAGTAATATTATGCGGATGGACCAATAAGAGAAGGGACCACGGGAAATTAATATTTATAGATTTAAGAGATTTTTCAGGGATTGTTCAAGTAGTATTTGATCCAAAGTTTGATTTAAAATCCTACAATACGGCAAAAAATATAAGAAGTGAATATATTATAAAAATTAAAGGAGAAGTTAGGAATAGAACAGAAGATACAATAAATCCTACACTTTCTACAGGAGAGATAGAAGTTTTTGCTGATAGTATTGAAATTTTAAATAAATCAAAAACTCCTCCTTTCTCACTTAATGATAGGAACAAGGTTGACGAGATGACAAGGTTAAAATACAGATATATTGATCTTAGAACAGAAAGTATGCAGTGGAATATGAGACTGAAGCATGCTATAGCTTCATCGACAAGAAAATATCTGGATGAGAATGGTTTTGTAGAGATTGAAACGCCAATATTGGCAAAAAGTACACCTGAAGGAGCAAGGGATTTCCTGGTGCCTTCAAGATTAAACCCAGGTAGTTTTTATGCTCTTCCTCAATCACCGCAGCTTTTCAAACAAATAATGATGTTTTCAGGATTTGATAGGATTTACCAGATTGCAAGATGTTTTAGGGACGAAGATTTAAGATCAGACAGGCAGCCTGAATTTACTCAAATAGATCTTGAAATGTCGTTTGGAAGTGTTGATGATGTTATTAGAATTGTTGAGGATTTGATTAAAAAGATTTTTTACGATGTATTAAATAAAAAAATAAGTGTACCTTTTGATAGAATTAGCTGGAGGGAAAGTTTAGAGAAATATGGAACTGATAAGCCTGATGCAAGATTTGAAATTATAATAAAAGATATATCAAATGTATTTGAAAATAGTAAATTAAAAATTTTTAGAAATGTTTTAGATACAAATGGTTGTATAAAGTGCTTGGTAGTTAACGATTATTCAAAGTTTGCAAGAAATGAACTTGATGGGTTAGTTGAAATGGCTAAGAAAAATGGAGCAGGGGGATTAATCTGGATCAAAGTAGAAAAAGACAAAGAACTACAATCGCCAGTTTCTAAATTTTTAAGTGAGTCTGAAAGGAAAGGTTTAATTAACGCTTTAGGGTTAGAGGAAAAAAATTTAATCTTAATTGTTGCAGACGAATTTAAAAAAGCATGCATAGCATTAGGGAGCATAAGGAATTACATTGGGAAAAAATTAGAAATTATTAATGAAAAAGAGTTTAAATTCTTATGGGTTGTTGATTTTCCATTGTTTGAATTAGATAAGGAATTAAATAGATTAACTCCTGTTCACCATCCTTTTACTAAACCTGATAAAGATACTGTAAGATATTTAGAAACGGAACCTCTAAAAGTAATGTCTATGGCTTATGATATAGTATTAAATGGTGAAGAAATAGGGGGGGGATCTACAAGAATAGACAATTTAAAACTGCAGAAAAAAGTGTTTGAATTATTAAGTATAGATGAAAAAAGAATGAAAGAAAATTTTGGATTTTTTTTAAAGTCTTTGGAGTATGGCGTGCCTCCTCATGGTGGGATTGCGATAGGACTTGATAGATTAGTTATGCTTATCGGGAGACTTGAGAGTATTAGAGAAGTGATCGCTTTTCCTAAAACTCAATCAGCAGTTTGCATGATGACGGAATCTCCTTCTGAAGTATCAAATGAGCAGCTAAAAGAAGTATTTATAAAGGTTTCTAAAGATAAAAATAAGTAGTTTTTAATCTTAATTCTCTTCTAAAAACAGACATTTAAACTTGATTGTATAAAAGATTAAATTATGATAATATCCAAATTGATACTCTGTTTTTATCGTAATTATAGTTAATTTTTGTGCCAACAAATTAACTTTGGAAGCTCAAACTTTGACTGTAGCGTAAATGCCCGATAATAGAAGCGGGACTTACAAAGCAGCTAGGAGGGCACCCACCTTAGTAGGATGGGGCATAAAAAACTTCTAATAGTTACGACAAAACGGGGTATCATTTTATTAAGTAGCAAATAGTTCAATTTAATCAAATATAATTTTTACAGTATATGTGATATATTATTTGCATTATCAACAAATTATTAATATAAAGTTGTTTAAAAAGATACAACAAAAGATATTTACTTATAATGGATATTAGGAAAAAGTTTTTAGACTATTTTAAGGAAAGAGACCACTTAATAATTCCTTCAGCAAGCCTGATTCCTGAAAATGACCTGAGTGTATTGATTACAACTGCAGGAATGCAGCAATTTAAACCTTATTATTTAGGAACAAAAAAACCACCTAAAAATAAAATTTCAACTCTGCAAAAATGCTTCAGAACAAGTGATATTGATAATGTGGGCTATTCGGAGCAGCATCTTACTTTTTTTGAGATGCTTGGTAATTTTTCATTTGGAGACTATTTTAAAAAAGAATCTATAAATTTTGCAATTGATTTCATACTGGATATTTTAAAAATACCGAAAGAAAAAATATGCATAGGTGTTTTTGCAGGTGATAAAGAAATTCCAGAAGATAAGGAATCAATAGAATTTTGGAAAGAAAATGGGATTGAATTAGAAAAAATTTATAAATTTGGAAGAGAAGAAAATTTCTGGGGTCCTGCAGGGGATACTGGTCCGTGCGGTCCGTGTACTGAAATATATTATGATTTTGGTGAAGAATATGGTTGTGGAAGAGATGATTGTAATCCTGATTGTGGGTGTGAAAGGTTTTTAGAAATATGGAACCTGGTTTTTACTCAGTATAATTTTAATGGTAAAAAATATATTGAACTTCCTTCCAAGAATATAGATACTGGACTGGGTGTAGAAAGAATATATTCAGTTATGGAAAATACTCCTTCAGTTTTTAAAACTTCATTATTTAAGGAAATTTTAAAAAAAATTGAAGAAATCTCAGGGAAAAAATTAACTTTAAAAAATGAAAAAGGTTTTAATCCTGAAATTAATAAAAGTATCAAAGTTGTGGCTGATCATGGTAGAGCAATTTATTTTTTAACTTCAGATGGGATAGTGCCTTCAAATGAAGGAAGAGGATATATTCTAAGAAGAATAATAAGAAGAGCAATTAGATTTGGAAAGTTAATTGGAATGAGTGATTATTTTTTAAATGATATTGGTAGAGTTGTGATAGACAAGTACAAAAATATTTATCCTGAACTTTTAAATAAAAAAGAACTATCTTTCGAGATAGTAAGCAATGAAGAAAAAAGATTTTCAAAAACTCTAAAAGATGGAACCGAAATATTAAATCAAAGTATAAGAAGTATAAAAAATAATGATAAAAAATATTTAGATTCCAAAGATGCGTTTAAATTATACGATACTTTTGGTTTTCCAGTTGAATTAACTATGGAGATCTTAATGGAGAATAATTTAAGATTAAATTTAAATGAATTTAATTCTTTAATGAAAAGGCATTCTGAAAAATCAAGAAACAAAGCTTCTTTTGATAAAAAAATAGATTCTAAATTGAGTTTATATAAGAAAATAAACAAAAAAGTTAGTGTAGAATTTAAAGGATATCAGGAGTTTAATATTAAAACTAAAATAATGAATATAGTAAGATTTGATAAAAATAAACAGCCAGAAATTACCTCATGCTTATCTGAAGGTGAGGAAGGGGAAGTTATTTTAAGAATTACACCATTTTATGGAGAAAAAGGCGGGCAATCAGGAGATAAGGGTATTATAAGTAGCGATGATGGAATTTTTGTGGTGGAAGATTGCAATATTCCCTTAGAAGGTATCTATACTCATAAAGGAAGGGTAAAAA
>JAUXFB010000188.1 GCA_030620255.1 Candidatus Aminicenantota bacterium
AATTCCTTATTCCCATTAGAGAAATAGGAAATATTAGCAATACTTCCATTATCACAAGTAAGGTTTATATTAAGTGTATCTGAAAGGTGATTAGGCTCATTCATTAAACTCGCATAAACAGAAGTGATCTTTGCCCCTGCAATATACATTGCCAGGTCAATAAAATGACACACCTCTCCTATTATCCTTCCCCCTCCGATATCGGGATCATTGATCCAATGATCCTTTGGAATTGCTCCCGCGTTTATCCTGAAATTCATTGCCTTTGGTTGATCATCAGAAAAGAGTTCTTTAACTTTTTTTATATGAAGAGAGAAGCGACGGTTGAAACCCACCATGAGTCTTGAAGGGTTTGGTTTTAAGTTTTGTGTTTTAAGTTTTAAGTGGTAAACCTTATTGATATTTTCCAGTTCTTTTTCGGTTAAGGCAAGGGGTTTTTCCACGAAAACATTCTTCCCTGCTTTTAATGCCTTTAAAACGTACTCAGCATGGAGGTTATGCCTTGTCAAAATAAAAATGGTGTTTATATTTTTATCATCAATTATCTCATCAGCATTGTTTGTGCAATAATTGAACCTATATTTATTTGCAACATATCTGGAGTTATTTCCCTTTAAAGTTGCTAGTCCGATCATATTTCCCAGACCTTTCAACCTCGGCAGTAAAATATTTCTTGCAAAAGAACCAGCCCCGATAAATCCGATATTAACCTCAGATGGTTGATATGTTCTCTCTTTCAGGACTATTCTTTTCTCTATTTTCTTCTCTATATCATATTTGATAAGGATTCCTGTAAAAGGCTCAGACTTTTTCAGAATCATATTATATGCTTTCGGTGCTCCTATAAGAGGAAATTCATGTGTGATAAGTTTATCAATATTCAATTTGCCCTTTTGTAAAAGATCAATATAGGACAGCATATTCCTGTTTTCAGTCCATCGGACATATCCTATTGGATAATCTATCCCTTTATCTTCATATTGAGGATCATACCTTCCGGGACCGTAGGAACTTGACATTTTCAACTCAAGTTCTTTTTTATAATAATTCGCCCTTGAGAATCCAGTTGGCACTGCGCCTACAATAACAACTTTTCCTTTTTTTCTGCACAGTTCCCCTGCAAGCTCCACAGGATCATTAGATGAAGAACCAGCAGTTATGATTACAGCATCTGTTCCGAAGCTGTTTGTATGGTTTTTAATTATCTTTTCCAATCCCTCCTTGTTCCGGTTTAAACTTATTCCAATACCGATCTTTTTTGCCTTGTTTACCTGTTCATCGCTTATATCGATGCCGATCGAGTTTATTCCAGCTGCCTCCAGTATCTGGACTGTGAGCATTCCGATCAGTCCGAGCCCGATTACCACACAATTCTCTCCGAATTTCAGGTCTGCCTGCCGGATTCCCTGGATCGCAATTGAAACAATTGTTGAGAAAGCTGCATGTTTCAGGTTAACATCTCCCGGAACTTTTACACAAAGGTTTTTTGGGACTGAGATAACATCTGCATGGACTGCTGAACTTCCTCCGCATGCAACAAGGTCGCCCACCTTAAATCCGGTGACATTCTGACCCACAGCAATAACTTTCCCGGAGCTGCTGTACCCAAGCGGAGACGGGGCATCGAGTTTATTCATCACCATTTTGTAGGTATCTCTCAACCCATTGGTTTTGATCAATTCCAAAACCTGTTTAACCTCTTTCTGTCTTGACCTTGCTTTTGCGATATAACCTTTCCTCGCATCTGTGACTGTCTTTCCCTCTGTCCCGGAGCTAATGACAGAATAATAGTTCCTTACCAAAATTTCCCCTTTCCCTAAAACAGGGAAAGGTACTTCCAAAATTTCCATCCTGCCTTTTTTTAATTCCTGAGTTAATTGTTCCATTTTTTTCCTTTAATTAAAATTAATAATATTATTGTTCAGTAAAAATAATGAGTATTTAGTTCAATTATTAATTACCGAATTGAATGCCTGAGTTAATCTTTCCACCATTTTTTCTTCTGTAAATTTTTTTCGATATAACTCTCTGCTCTTTTTTCCCATTTTTTTTCTTATATCAGGATTTTTTATTAAAAATTCTATTTTTTCAGCGATCTGTTCCGGATTTTTTTTCTCTACTATAAACCCATTCTCTCCGTTAATTACAGATTCAGTTATTGCTCCCTGGTCAGTGGAAATAATCGGCAATCCTGCAGCCATTGCTTCAACAATTACCCATGGATGACCCTCTGGTTCCCTAGGAGGAAAAATGAAAATATCTGAATTAACAAGAAACCTGAATTTTTCATCTGAAGTTTTTACCTGATGAAAAGTTACAGGGAGCCCGAAATTACTAACATCAGATAAACATTTATTCTTAACTTTTTCATCTCGCCAAGCTCCAATAACATCCAAAGTGAAAGATTCTCCTTCTCTCTCTTTAAGAATTTTCACAGCTCCTATAATGTCAATAATTCCTTTGGATGCTTGAAGATTAGATAAATATAAAATTTTTGTCTTTTTGCTAAGATTTTTTAATGATTTTGGCATATTATAATCGGTTCCATTTGGAACAACAAAAATTTTGCCATCCCGGAAATATCTTTCAAAGAGATATTTCAAATTATTCCCTAAAACTATTGCTCCCTGACATCTCCGGATTATCCATTCAGCATAGATTCTGAAAAGAACAAAAGATTTTTTAAGCCAATTCTGAATATTACTCCCTCTTAAATGTAATAATACTTTTTTTCTGTAAATCCTTGATATTAAGATAAATATAGAATCTTTAAAAAAACCTAAAGTTGATTGTGAGATTGGTATCAAAAGCAGGTTGGGGTTTTTTTCTTTTATGATTCTTCTTAATTTTAAATAGATACTGATATTAGTAAAACCCTTTTTTACAGATATTTTCCCGATTGTTGTTAATGATCTATTTATTCTTGTATCCAGATGAATAAGATCAAATTTATTTTTTAAATCTGAATTTAAAATTATCTGAGTTGCAATTGCTGGACCCATATATGGGGGAGGTAATTTACCTAATATTAATATTCTTTTTTTCATTAATTGACCTAATTTTTTGTGGAATTGTCATATAAGCAAAAACTGAAAAAACAATATAAAGAAGTGATGGATAAGTAGTAGGTAGAGTTGTAGTTGAGTAAAGAATAACTATTACAAAGGAAGCTAATGCAAGGAACTGATCCTCAATATTAAGATATTTTCTCTTTTTAAAAATCTGGAATAGAAAAAATAAATAGAAATAAAGCCCTGCAACACCTGATAAAAAAAGAATTCTGATATAGTCATTGTGCATACCTGCACTAATCATAATTGGGATAACTGAAGAGAATCCTGTTTTGTAATTTCCGTCCATTAAAACAATTTTTTCTTCCACGACTGAAAAAGAAACTCCAAAAACTTTTGCATATAAAGGCATTTGATCCCAAACTCTAAAATACCTTCTCCATCTCCACATCCTACCGTTGAAGGCTCTGTCAATTTTTGCCTTACCGCTTAAAACATTTATCTCTTTCTCGATTAGGGGATCGATTTTCGAACTGGAAAATCCCTGGAAATAGATTCCAAAACTTATGAGAAGAATTAGTGAAGGTATCACTATTTTTGTACGCTTAATTAAATATAATATAAATAGAACTGCTAATATAAATGCGACTCCCCAGCTTGATGTATGTTTTATCATGGTCAATCCTATCCAGCAAATAAATAATGTTATAAAAAAGAATATTTTAAAGTTTCTCCAGTATTTGAATGGAGTCCTTTTATGAATATATAAATAAAAAATTATCATTAAAACACAGATTATTATTATTCCATAAGTCATAATATCAGCATATCCTCCAGCGAATCTTATACCACCTCCTCTACCAATAGTTAGTTGTCTGAATGCTTTGGGGTTTAAATAATAGTTGTAAGGCGCAAGGATAAGTGCAAATATAAAAGAATATAGGAAAGTCTGAAATATGCCAATTAGATCTTTTTTCTCTCTTATAAAATGTCTCAAGTAAAAAAAAAGTAAAATTGTAGTGAAATATTTAATTAAATTCCCAATTGTTCCTAATGAAGTATCAAAAATAAATAAGTTGGATTATAGAGAATGGATCAAACAAAATGAATCTA
>JAUXFB010000176.1 GCA_030620255.1 Candidatus Aminicenantota bacterium
GAACACTGGATAAAGGGGGCAGATAACAAGAAAAGTCGTGGTTTTATAGTAAAACCTCATAATTTTGATCCTTCCAAAAAATATCCATTAATACTAAATGTACATGGTGGACCGCAAATGCAATGGGCAGATTCTTTCAGAGGCGACTGGCAAGTATATCCAGGTGCTGGATATGTAGTTGCATTTCCAAATCCTCATGGTTCAACAGGTTATGGTCAAGAATTCACAAAGGCAATCTCAGGTGATTGGAATGGGAAAGTTATTAAGGATATTGAAAAAGTAAGTGATTTTCTCGCTGCTTTACCATATGTTGATGAAAATAGAATGGGTGCAATGGGTTGGTCATGGGGTGGTTATGCAATGATGTGGCTTGAAGGCCATAATAAAAGATTCAAAGCCCTTGCATCAATGATGGGTGTATATGATCTAAGATCAATGTATAGTGCAACAGAAGAATTGTGGTTCCCAGAATGGGATTTAAAAGGCACTCCCTGGGAAAATATGGAATTTTACAAAAACACATCCCCTTCATCATATGTAAAAAACTTTAATACTCCATGTCTAATCATTACTGGAGAAAAAGATTATAGAGTTCCCTACACACAAAGTTTACAATTCTTTACAGATCTTCAAAAAATGAAGGTCCCTTCACAATTGATTATCTTTAAATACAATGGACACTGGCCAAACTATGTGAAATCAATGCCTGTTTATTATAATGCTCATCTTGAATGGTTCCATAAATACTTAAGAGGAGGCAAAGCTCCATATAATACTGAAAAACTTATAAGAAATCTTGAATTTGATAAAAAAGAATGTAAAGAATGTAAAAAGAAATAAATAAGAGAAAAAATGGAAATTTTACTCATATTAGCTGGAATAGTACTTGGAGTGCTAATAGGTTGGATAATTGCGCAACCAAAGCTACAAATCTTAAAAGCTTCACTTGTAAAAAAAGAGACTGAGTATGAAATACTTCAGAAAAATTACAAAGAAGATAAAGTTGAACTCCAGAATATAGAAGAACAATTCACTGATGCATTTAAAAACCTTGCAACACAGATTTTGGAAGATAAAAGCCGCAAGTTCACTGAGCTTAATCGCAACAACATACAAGAAATTTTAAAACCCTTAAAAGAAAAAATAAAGGAATTTCAGGATAAAATTGAACATACTCATTATGAAAATATTAAGAGAAATACTTCTTTAATTGAAAAAATCAGCTATCTTGAAAAACTCGGATTGCAGATGAGCGATGAAGCTCTAAAACTTACAAAAGCTTTAAAAGGAGAAACAAAAACTCAGGGAAATTGGGGAGAGATGATTCTTGAAAAAATCCTTGAAAATTCTGGTTTGATAGAGGGTGAAGAATATGTATCTCAAGCAAGAGGGATTAAATTAATAGGTGAAAATGGTAATTTGCTAAAACCGGATATAATAATCAACCTCCCAAGAAATAAAAATATTATTATTGATTCTAAAGTCTCACTTGTAGCTTATGAGTTATGGATTAACGCAATATCAGAAGATGAAAGAAACAATCACTCTAAAGAGCTTGTAATATCAGTTAAAAACCATATAAATGAGTTAAGTAAAAAACACTACCAAAATCTTGAAGGAATTAATTCTCCAGATTTTGTTCTTTTATTTATGCCTATTGAAGCTAGTTTTAGCGTTGCTGCTCGTGCAGACAGCACCCTTTTTCAATATGCTTGGGATAAGAAAATCGTAATTGTCACACCTACTACTTTGATGGCAACTTTATACACTATTAAATCTTTATGGAGACAGGAGGATCAAACAAAAAATGCTCTTGAAATTGCAAAGAAAAGCGGCGCTTTGTATGACAAATTTGTAAACTTTATAGAATCTCTTCAAAAAGTTGGAGAACATATTGATAAATCAAAGGAGATGTATGAAAAAGCCTATAACCAATTAAAAGAAGGAAAGGGTAATTTAATAAGCCAAGCTGAAAATATAAGAAAGATGGGCGCAATAACAAAAAAATCTCTCCCAAAAGATATTCTTGATGAGTAATAAAGAAGTCAAATATCCGCTTTTTTATTATTGACATATTCAATAAATTATGGTAAAAGTAAAAATCAATATGGGCCGTTAGCTCAGTCGGCAGAGCACCGCCCTTTTAAGGCGGGTGTCACTGGTTCGAACCCAGTACGGCTCACTTCTATTTTAATATGGCCCGTTCGTCTATCGGTTAGGACACAGGGTTTTCAACCCTGTAAGAGCAGTTCGATTCTGCTACGGGCTGTTACCGCCTTTTTTCTTTTAAATTTAATTAAAAATTTTATTTATTGAAGTTTCTGCTTTTGTATGATAAATTAATTTAATGAAAGATGTTGCATTAGAAAAATTACTAAGATTTACAAAGCAATTTATAAAGCTTAGAACAATGGGACATCTATGGAATGCTCTAGAGAAATTACACTATGCTGATATTGCAACTTTAATAGAGCACTTAAATCATCAAGAACAAAAAATAATTCTTCAACTATTTTTTGATAAAAATATAGAAATGTCAAAACTTTCAGAAATCATAAGTGAAATTAAACCAGAAATTGCAGTAAAAATTCTTTCTTATATGGATATTAATCAAATAACACCCATTTTAGAAGAATTATCTTCAGATGATGCTGCATCACTTATCTCACTCTTTGAAGAAGACTTACAAATTGAACTTCTAAATAAAATGAAAAAAGAGGAGTCAAAAGATATTCAAGAACAACTAGCTTATCCTGAAGAATCAGCTGGAAGAATTATGTCTTCTGACTTCTTAGCACTTGATGGATCAACAAGTGTTGGTGATGCGATCTCAGCAATCCAACTTTCAAGTGAAGAAGTGGAAGTTCCTTTTTATCTCTATATAATAGATAAAGAACAAAGACTAAAAGGTGTTGTTTCCTTAAAGCAGCTCATAATTATTAACCCAAAATCTAAATTAGAAGATCTTATGAATACTGAAGTTTACAAGGTGGATGTTTTTACTGACCAAGAAGAGGTTGCTTCAGTAGTAGCAAACTACAACCTTCTGGCAATTCCAGTTATTGATGAATCAGATAGGCTTGTCGGAGTAGTAACTGTAGATGACATTATTGATATTATTCAGGACGAAGCAACTGAAGATATATACAAAATGGTAGGTGTCACCCAAGATTACAACCCAAATCAAAATATAGGTCAGTCCTTAAAAAAGAGACTACCATGGTTATTTCTTAGCCTTTTAACAGCATCTTTATCTGCAATTGTTGTTGGAGTATTTAAAGGTTCAATACAAGATTTTATCTGGCTTGCTGTTTTCATGCCTATTGTAGCAGCAACTGGAGGAGTTGTTGGCAATCAGACAGTAGCTATAATGGTAAGAGAATTAGTTATTGGCAATTTAGAATGGAAAACATCAAAATCTATTCTAATTAAACAGTTTATGTTTGGAATAGGAAGTGGAATTGCGATTGGTATATTCGCAGGACTTATATCTTATATTGTATCAGGACTATGGATATTTGGCGCCATATTTGCAGCTGCTCTCATTATTAATTTATCTACTGGTGCTTTGTTCGGTTCATTAGTCCCAATGATTTTAAAATTTCTAAAATTAGATCCTGCCCTTATGTCTGGTATGATGGTAACAATGATAACAGATATAATGGGGTATTTAAGCTTTCTTGGATTAGCCACACTGATCCTTCCTAAATTCATTTCCTGATTATGCCTCAGGGTTTCGTAAGAGCTTTTGTTTTAGGTTCGTTACCAATTAATGAACAGGATAAATTTATCTATCTTTTAAGTCAGGAGAAAGGGCTATTAAAAGCAATAGCCCCGGGATCCTTAAAAGTAAAAAATAGATTTGGTTCATTATTTGAACTTTTCACAAAAGGAGAATTTTTTTATTACTGGAAAGAAGATAAAGAAATAATCACAATTTCAAAAGGAGAAATCATTAACAGCTATTTCAACACCATTTCAAATCCTGAAAACATTTTTTACTTTTACCTGATATCAGAAATTCTTTTGAAATCTCTTCCTTCCAACCAAAAAGATAAAAGGGTATTCAAATTAATGGAATCAATACTGAGTAATAGAATAGAAGGTGTTGAAATGAATTTCTTACTGCTCTATTTTTTGGTGTGGATTCTAAGAATTGAGGGCATGATGTTCAACCCTTTAATCTGTTATAATTGCTTTCTAAAAAATACAAATAAAGCATGGGTGAAAAATAATTTTAGAGGGATTTTATGTATAAAATGTAAAACTAATGAAAAATTCACACTGGATACAGAAGAACTTAAATATATAAAATGGACAGAAAAAAACTC
>JAUXFB010000184.1 GCA_030620255.1 Candidatus Aminicenantota bacterium
CCCATTAAACGTTTTTCATTCTTAAGTCCTAAAAGATTGGCAGTAGCACCAGTTGAAATGATTACTGATTTAGCATAATATTTTTTGTTTTCTTCCCAGATAATTTTTTTGTTAGCACTTAATTCAACTTTTGTGATATCTGCAGTTATGAATTCAGCACCAAATTTTTCAGCTTGACTTCGCATTTGAGCAATTAAGTCAGGACCAGTTATTGCATTTTTAAAACCAGGGTAGTTTTCTACTTCAGATGTAATCATTAATTGCCCGCCTGATTGATAACCCTCAAAAACAAGGGGTTTTAAATTTGCTCTTGCAGTATAGATCGCAGCTGTTAATCCAGCTGGTCCTGCACCTATTATAATAACATCTCTCTGTTCCATTGTTTTATTCCTTATTATTTTATATGAGGTTTTAGAATATTAATTCTATTTTATTAATACAAAAAAGTCAATCTTGTTTTTATACTTTTATAATAAGTTTTTTTTGGTTTTTAAGACCTTTCCTTACTTCTCTCAGGAACGAATTAATATCAGGTGTTTTTTCTTTATTAAACATGACAGAGGATAAAACTATAATGGGCATTACTAAGCTTCCATTTATTTCAATCTTGATATTATTGAGTTGTTTTAATAGTCTTTCTTTGAGACTTAAAGATCCAGTCTTGTCTGTCATTTGTAAAATTATTATGAGGTGATTATATTTTAGAGAGCCAAGTGATCCGATTTTATCAAGTGTACGTAAAGAAGAGGTCAAAATCTTTGTTACTTCTGCAAAAATTTTATCTAACTCTTCAATGTTTGGTTTTTTTAATTCAGAGTTAATAGTTAGCAAACTAACTGAAATAGAGAGGCATGATAATGGACTATTATAACGTAGATTTCTATAAATTTCATTTTGCAGATACTTTTTTGTCTCTTTTACTCGCATAATTCCTTTTGGAAGTTTGAATGATCTTTTTATTGAATCCTTTTTGTCAATTTCAGATTCGATTCTATTTATTTCTTTTTTTAAATCTATTGTTTGAAATTTTTTTATAAATTCTTCCAGAGCTTTTTTTGATACACCTCTTTCTTGCAAAACTGAGACAATAGATTCGCCATATTCCATAAGATGTTTATTTTTTTTAAATAAATCAGTTAAAGTTTCAATAAGTTGCTCATTTGAAAGGGTTTTTTTATATGAAACAGTATTAATAATCCATTCTGCTGTAAGAATGCTGAGAGTAATGTCAGATCTATCTGATAATTGATTATTAATTTCTGAAATAATATCAGATTTCATTCCATATTTATCCAATTCTGTCATAAGATTATTTTTTATATGAGAAAAGACATTTTTTAGTTCTTCAATATTTGAAACTTGATTATCGTGAATATAATTTGATGTAATTTTCTTAATTGCAATTTCTGTGTCTTTGATAAAAACAGGAATCAACTTATCTTGATCAATACCATTTAAGGAAGCGATCTTTTTAGCTAATGTTAGAAGTTCTGTTTCGTTTTTATTATCACCTACAACTTTTTTGTAGGTAAAGTAATTTAAATGAATTCCATTTATGCCTTTTTCTTTTATGCATGCACTTATTTTTTGTGCTGTTTGAAAGTTTTTACTATCATTTAGTAGGATAAAGAGTTCTATGAGATCATTGACAGCAATTCCTTTATGTAAACTTATTGAATGGATCCCTGCAAGTTTAAATCTATCTGTTAAACGTTGGGTTTTTATTTTATCATCTATTATACATTTGTTACACATAAATGATTCACCTTCCATATGAAAATCAATTGGAGTAATAATATTAAAATCTTTGTTCAAATAAGAATAAAAATCTTCTGCTCCTTTTTTTGCAATTGGATGATCTGAGCCATACATATTAAAATTGTTGAATGCTATCCAGAAGAAATGTAAAAGTGTTTCTGCACTTGACTTAAGAAGACTCCCATCTGAATTTTGTTTTATATCCATTGTTTAATTGTTTTAATTCCCTTTTATCATATTTCTATTTTAGATGCAAAATATTTTTTTTTCAATTTTATTTGTTATGTTGAATCAGGTTTTTTTTAATTATTTCTAAAACATCATTATGAACTGATGGAGTTGAAGCAAGTATTCCAGTGTTGTTTTTAAGTGTTTTGCCAGTATTAAAATCAAGCTTTTTCCCAAAGATGTCGCTAACAATCCCTTCAGATTCTTCAACAATAATACTTCCAGCTGCGTGATCCCAGATCTTTTCTTTATAGTTTGGAGTTTTGGGATGTGGAATTCTAAGATAAATTTCAGCATCTCCATTTGAAATCATCCCATATTTTACCTGGCTATCCATTTGTACAGGGGGTTTTTCAATATTTAAAGATTTTGCGATTTTATTCTGTAATTCCAAATTGCTATGGGAAGATTCATAACTCTCAATAAATCTCATTTCTTTTGTGTTTGAAATATTAGATACAAATATCTTTTTTGAAGTCTTTTTCTCAATATTAAAGATTTTGGCTCCTTTATTTTTAATAGCTGAAAATAGATATCCGGAGCTTGATGTATCATTGTTAGTCTTCAGGTTGGGGCATCCAAGAATACCTAATTTTACTTCTTCTTCAACAATAAGAGCTAAAGCAATGGCAAATTGCTCTCCTCTTAGAAAGCCTTTTGTTCCATCAATTGGGTCAAGAGTCCAGAAGATCTTTTCTGTTGATTTAGAACCAAAATCAATACTTTCGAATAGAATATCTTTATTCATTGTTTTTTTTATCTCAGAATATTTTTCAAAAAAGTATAATATTTTTTTAAGAATTTCTTTATGTTCAGGATTTTTCAAATCATTAGAGTTCTCTTCTGCAACAATTGGAATCTCAGGGAAATTATCATTTAAAATTTTGCAAATAATTGCTTGAGATATGAAATCTGCAATGGTTACAGGGCTTTTATCTGATTTAGTAATTGTGTCTCTCATGTAGAGTTCCCTTTGAATGTTGCTTACAATCCTCATTGCTGTTATAACAGCCTTTTTACCTGTTTTGAGCTCTTTTTCATACATTTTTTTTGTTAGGTTTATTCTTCTCTCTTTTCAAAATAATGTGAGATGTAATTTGAATATAATTTATATACTGCTAAATTACCAGGCTCTATTTTTTTAAGTTCTATTTCATTTCTATTAAGAGAGTTGATTATATCTTGAGGTTTGTCCTTAATGCTAAATCCTCTAAAACGATCCTTATACATTTCCAATTTTTTAATGTTTTCACTTATATTATAATGTATTTTTTTATATTCGATTTGACCATTTTTATGTGAATCAAGAATAGAACGAGAAACAATATTTATGGGTAATATTTTAACTAAATCAAGGCATCTTTCTCTTGTATATTTTGCTAATTCTTTTCTGTTTTTTTCTATATTTGCAGATACTGATATTGGCTTTCCTATACTTATATAGATGTTTCCTAGATTTTTTAACATTTTTAGAGAATCAATTATATGAAGAGTATGAGGCATGTTTTTACTCTCTTTAATTATTTCACCATCCTCGCGAATTTTACTATAATCAACATTAAATGGAATTATATAAGTTTCATTGCCTGACAGATTCCTGTTTGATTTTAGTATTTCTTTTTTATTTCTTTCATATTCAAGCATTGCTTCAAATACAGTAGGGAAAAATCCTCCGTATTTTCCGTTCAGGGAAATATTTTTTCTTGTTCCTTCAGGGAAAATTAAAATATCAGTGCCATGTGCAATAAAATTTAGTATAGTTTTTTTTAATGATTCTGCAGATTTTACAATATCTCTTCTAGTATTTGCCCTTTTTATTAAGAATACACCTGTCTTTTTTGCTAAATTTTGAAAGAATTTTCCTCTAACCAAATTGTCACCCATTCCAATGAATGGAATTGGAAGATTATTAAGATGCAAAGAAGTTATAACTCCAGTAGTTTCCCACAGACTTTTATGTAATCCTGCAAAGAGAAAAACTGCTTTTTTGTCTTTTAATCTCTTTATATCATCATGAATTTCTTCATGTGGTTTTGCCAGGTGTTTATATCCCCAGATAGCAAAGAATTTTGCTATAGAATAAATCAATTTATCGCGTTTATCAATTTTTTTATTTGAAAAATCATACATTATTTTTCTCGAATTAATTTAAGTATAATTATAACACTTATATCTGTTTTTTGGTAATATATTTAGGC
>JAUXFB010000262.1 GCA_030620255.1 Candidatus Aminicenantota bacterium
ATATTGGAGGAAATATGGTTAAGATTCTTGCATGGTATGATAATGAGTGGGCATATTCAAGTAGAATAAGAGATTTAATTATAAAGGTAATAGAGAGTTAAAATGGAAAAAAAATATTTAAAACATATTGAAATAAAAGGCAAAGTTGTTTTTTGTAGAAATGATTTTAATGTTCCTCTTAATGAGGATGGTGAGATAACTGACGATACGAGGTTAGAAGCATCTCTACCAACATTGAAATATTTAATTGATAATGGAGCCAGAATTGTTTGTGCATCTCATATGGGAAGGCCTGAAGAAGAGAAGAAACCTGAATTTAGTCTTAAACCTGTTGCTGATAAATTGTCTGAAATGCTAAATACTAAAGTGATGTTTAATGGGAAAATAACAGGTAAAGAGATTGAAAAAATTAAATCTGAATTAAAGGAAGGAGAGATCCTTTTACTTGAAAATCTGAGGTTTGATCCGGGTGAAACAAAAAATGGCAGAAAATTTGCAAAAGAACTTGCAAAAGGGATTGATGTGTATGTTAATAATGCCTTTGCAGTTTCTCACAGAAAACATGCTTCAGTTGTAAGAATTACTGGATTTGTCCCCATTTCTGTTAAAGGATTTCTTTTGAAAAGAGAGATAGATTATCTTAGTTTAGCAATAGAAAAACCCCCTGAAAAATTTTGTATGATACTTGGAGGAGCAAAAGTTTCAGATAAGATTCCTATTATATTGAATTTAATGGATAAAGTTAAAACAATTCTTATTGGTGGAGCTATGTCTTATACATTTTTGAAAGCAAAGGGTATAAATGTTGGAAACTCAAAGGTTGAGGATAATTTTATTGAGATGTGTTCAGATATTTTTAAAAAAGCTGAAGAAAATAATGTAAAAATATTATTACCAGTTGATCATATAGCTTCAGTTACTATAGAACCAAACGTAACAATTAAAATGGTGAAAATTGGAGAGGAAATCCCTGAAAATATGATAGGACTTGATATTGGAATGGATACTGTTCAATTATATACAGAAGAAATAAAAAAAGCTGAGTTAATTGTCTGGAATGGTCCTATGGGAGTTTTTGAAATTGACTTGTTCTCAGGTGGGACAACAGAAATCGCAAAAGCTGTTGCTGAATCTACTGCATTATCAATTGTTGGGGGAGGCGATACTGTTTCGGCAATTCATAAAGCTGGTGTAAGTGATAAAATTTCTCATATCTCAACTGGTGGTGGAGCATCCCTTGAATTTTTATCTGGTAAGAAATTACCTGGAATTGAGGCTTTAACGGAGGTTTCATGAAAAGAGAATTTATAATTGCAGGTAATTGGAAGATGAATAAAACTGTTGAGGAGAGTATTGATTTTGTAAAGGAACTGGATAATAAAATAGAAGTTAATGATAGAGTAAGAGTTCTTATTTTTCCTCCATTCACATCTATTTATTCAATAAGTAATCTATCAGATAAAATAAGGATTGGTTCACAGAACTTATTTTATGAAGAAAAAGGTGCATATACAGGGGAAATATCTCCTTTAATGCTTAAGAATCTTGTAGATTATGTACTTATAGGCCATTCTGAAAGAAGAGGGATATTTAAAGAGTTAGATTCAGATATAAATAAGAAGATAAAAACTGCTTTAAAGTATAAATTTAATCCAGTTTTGTGTATTGGTGAAACATTGGAACAAAGAAAAGGAGGGAAAACTTTTGAAAGGATAAAAAAACAGGTTGATGAAGATTTAAAGGGTTTGAAAGAACAGGAGATAAAAAGTATTATTATTGCTTATGAACCAATATGGGCAATTGGCACTGGCGAAACTGCAACTCCGGCTCAGGCTCAAGAGGTTCATGCTTTTATTAGAGAGCTTTTAAATGAAAAAGTTGAGAACCCTGAAGATATATTTATACTTTATGGAGGTTCAGTTAAACCAGAAAATAGTTTTGATTTGCTTTCTCAAAAGGATATAAATGGATTTTTGATTGGAGGCGCTTCCTTGAAAGTTGACTCATTTTCTGCTATAATTGAAACTTCTTGTAAGATTGCTAAATAGTTTATTAATTGATAGGAGGAAATCTTGGGAGGATTTTTATTATTTCTACATATAGTTGTTTGTATTTTGCTTATAATAATTATTTTATTACAAAGTGGTAAAAGTGCTGATTTAGCCGGAGCATTTGGTGGGGCTGGAAGCCAGTCAACTTTTGGACCCCGTGGTACTGCAACGATTCTTTCAAAAGCAACAACAATACTTGCAGTTCTATTTATGGTAATAACTTTGTTACTGATGATTAGTTCAAAAAGAAGGACAGAATCTGGTAAAGGCTCTTTGGTTCATGAAGATCTTAAGCAAGAGCAAAAAATAGATGAGAAAAAGGTTCAGAAAGAAAAATTAAAGGATCAAGAAGAGGGAAAAGTCAATACTAAAGGTAAATCCAAAGAAAATAATCAAGAGAAGAGTTCAAAAAATAACTAAAAATAATAATAGATGAGCCGAGGTGGTGGAATTGGTAGACACGCAAGCTTGAGGTGCTTGTGGGTGAAAGCCTGTAGGGGTTCGAGCCCCCTCCTCGGCAGGTTGGAGAGGTGCGTGAGTGGCTGAAACGGGCTGCCTGCTAAGCAGTTGTCCTGATTATAGGGACCGTGGGTTCGAATCCCACCCTCTCCGCCATTATAAGGTGAAAGTAGAATGTTTGAAGCATCATTTGTTTTACTAATACTTCCAATAATAATAATAATTCTGTCAATTTTTGTCTATTATCTTTCTGGAAAGAAAAAGAAATAGAGTGGATTTATGGAAATATATGATAAGTTAAGTCATCCTTTAGCTTTTATAATATTCATTTTAACATTATCTTTGCCAGTTTTTATAGGTTTTATTACAGTAAAAAAAACCAAAAATCAATCAGATTTTTTTATTGGTGGAAGGAGGATGAATAAATTTGTTGTGGCATTATCTGCTGTTTCTTCAGGTCGCTCTTCCTGGCTGGTTCTTGGACTCAGCGGACTAGCCTTTAAAAAAGGTACTTGTGCTGTCTGGGCTGTTGTAGGTTATATACTGGTAGAGATGCTGCAATTTATCTATATTGGCCAAAAATTACGCATTCAGACTGAATCGTATAATTCCATTACCTTATTTGACTATTTTGAATCAAAATACAATGATAATAAACATCTGATTAGAATTACAGGG
>JAUXFB010000165.1 GCA_030620255.1 Candidatus Aminicenantota bacterium
ATGTCAATGAAATTAAAGAAATGTGTAATAGAGAGTGTGGGCAAAGAAATATTTTATTCCTTTTTTTTTATTTGTTCTTTCTGTTTAAGGGAAGGAATATTAATAAAAAAATAGTAAGTGGAATAAATATTGAGATAACCAATTTAAAGAAATCAAGGTCTTGAAATGCATTCATTTATGATTTAATCTTGAGTCGTATTCCACCAAAGAAATATGAGACTGCATTGTAAATTGAAGCAAAGATCAATGCTAAAATTGAAAAAATTATGAATCCGGTAATTCCCCCCATAGCTCCAAAAATCAATCCACCCTGAACTTTACCAGCTGTTTCCTGAAGCATTGTTGGAAATTGGTAGATAAGATCTCCAAATATGTTTTTAAAGATTCCGAATATGGCTCCAAATAAAACACCAATGATTAGTCCCATACCGCCAAAAAAGAAAATTAATGATATTATATTTACTGATTTTATTAGTAAATCTGAAATACCTTTAATTGGTTTTGAATAGGTGATTTTACCTGCTTCTCTTTGATTTCCGCCACAAAAACTACAAAAAACCGAGTGTATAGGAATCTTTGATTTACAAAATTTACATATAATGTCTTCGGAACTGCTGAGTATATCTTCATCTTCTTTTTGAAAAGAAATAGCTGTTTCTTGGTCTTCCTCTTTGTATGGGTTTGATTCTTCCCAACTTGTTCCATTATAGATGTACCATTTTCCACTCTTTCCACCAATCATCCAATAATTTCCATTGTCATCAAGAACCATGATCTTTTTTAGCTCTTTTTTCATTTCATCTTTATCAATCTCATTATTATCAAGTCTTGATTTAAGATCCTTATATTTTGATTCTACCTCTTTAAATTTGGATAAATTCATTTCATTTGCCTCCCAAAGATAATGTTTCTTATCTCGCCAGCAAGGTAAGAAGATCCAGTTATAAGGATCTTTTCATTAAATTGATTAGCGAGTTTTAAAATTTTTTTTATATTTTTTTCAACTAAAACATTTTTCCTTTCAAACAATTCTATTAATTTTTCAGCTTCTAATGCTCTTTTTGAGATTGGTTCTGTAATAATAACATTTTTTATAAATGGTAATAATAAAGGCACCATTTTTTTATAGTTTTTATCTCTAAGAACTCCAAATATTAATGTTAAATTTTTAAATTTTTTCTGTTCTAAAAATTTCTTTAAAGCCTTTATTCCTTCCAAATTATGTCCTATATCAAGTATTATTTGAGGTGATCTGTTTATTATTTCTATTCTGCCGGGGACAAAGTTCATTTTAATACCTTTAAAAACTGACTCTTTTTCTATATTATACCCTTTTTTATTTAATAATTCTATTGATTTTATAGCAATTAATGCGTTTCTTATTTGATGTTCACCATTAAGGTGAACTTCAAAATTATACTTATCTATAGGTGTTGAATAAACACATTTATAATGATTATTATTTTCATTTGTTTCAAGTCTGTTTTTTGCATCTAGAATACTAAAAAAAGGAGCATTTTTGTTGTGAGCAATCATTTCTATAACTTTTTTTGAAGATGAGTGTTTTTTGCAACCACAAATAATTGGAGTTTCCTGCTTGATAATTCCAGCTTTTTCATATGCAATATCTTTAATCTTTTTACCTAGAGTTTTAGTATGATCAAAAGAAATATTGGTTATTATAGAGACTTCTGGTGTTATGGTTGAAGTTGCATCCAGTCTACCGCCAAGACCTACTTCTAAAACAACAAAATCAACTTTTTTATTATAAAAATAATATATTGAACAGAGGAATAAATATTCAAAAAAAGTAGGTATATTATTAATTAGTTTTTTTTCTAAAAGTTCCTCACATATTTTTTTGATATCTGTCAGGGAATCTGAAAAATCTTTTTTACTAATCCAATCTTTATTTATTGTAATTCTCTCTCGTATATTTTGGAGGTGAGGTGATGTGAAGAGTCCTACTTTATAGCCTGCATATTGAAGAATTGAAGTAATAAAATGTGATGTAGAACCCTTCCCATTTGTACCAGCAACTTGTAAAAATTTAATTTTGTCTATATTAAATGGAAGGTTGTCTACAATCTTTTTTATATTATTAAGTGCTAATTTTGCGCTTTTATCCTGAATATATCTAAGATACCTCTGAGACTCATAATAATTCATAAAAAAATAATTTTAACTAAAAAGAATAATTATAGATAATTTTACCCAGATTCAGATTCTTGGTCTAATTCGTCAAATTCATTCTCAGCACCAAGTATAGTAACAGCGCCATCATAAATCTGTCTTACTGATTTTTTTTGTTCCTGAAAATCATTAATCGTTTCTTTTACTCTTGCTAATTCTTCTTCGATCTTTGCATCAATAACCTCAATTTTGTTTTTTGCCTCTTTCATTGTTGCCTCATAAAATTGTTTGTCCTCAGCTTTGATTTTAGTGGTCATATTTTACTCCTTTTATTTTTTTATTGAAATTGTTTTTGTTTTCCATATTTTTACTCTAACATTATCTTTTATTGCTGGTTTGTATTTCCAGTTTCCAACAGTGCTATATATTAATAAGTTTAAATCTGAAGAGGTTGATTTTTTTATTAGTTTTATTCTTTCAATGAGACCATTATGGCCAACTAAAAACCTAACAACTATTGTTTCTGAAGAGTTCAAAGATCTTCTTATTTTTCTCGTAATTGTTGGGTTAGGTGTTGATATCGGGGTAGCATCTGTGTCAGCTTTAGTAACAGTATCACCCTGTTTTGTAATTGGTTTTTGAGTTTCTATTACCTCAGATTTTTTTAATTCTTCTGTTTCAGATTTAGTTTCTTCAGATGTTTTCTCTGGTTTCTCTTTAGATGTAACAATTTCTGCTAATTTTTGTTGTTTTTTCTCTTCCTTCTTTTCAGTATATGTTCTGGGCTTCTGGGTTTCCTGTTTTGTTTTTTCCTTTGTTTTTATGTTTTGTTCAGATAATATCTTTTTGTCAGGCCTGGGGTTTTTTGCACCCAGGGGCTGGCTCTTAATTTTGGATTCTGTTGAACTTATCTCTTTTTCAGATATTGTACTTTTTTCTTCAGGTTCTGTTTTAGTTGTTTCTTCTAAGGGATCTAGTTCTTCAGAAGTTTTTATTTCATCTTTTTTCAATTCATCCTTTTTCTCTGATGGTTTGACAACTGAAGAAGGTGTTATACTACTGCTTCTCTCTTTAAGAGACGGTTTGATAATTAAAAAATATATCCCAGCTCCAATAATAGCAATAATTATTATTGCTATTAGAAACATTCTGGATTTATGCTTACCATCTTTTTCTAATTTTTCAATTTCAGATTCAATTGAAAAATATTCAGGTTCCTTTATTTCTTTTTTTGTTATAGGCTCTATTGGTTTTTTCTCTTCTGTAGGTTCAGGTTCTTCAAAGCTAATTTCAATAGGAGGTTTGAACTCCTCTTCTTTTCTTAGGGATTCTTTTTTAGGTTTAGGTGTTTTTTCTTTTTTGCTAATTGCAATTGCCTCTTTTTTTACAGCTTTTTTTTCTTCAATAATTTTTTCTACTTTATCAGATATTTTTTTAATTTCAAAAGGGATTGGTTTTAAGTTGACTTTAATATTATTGCTAATTATCTCATCTTTAGATAAGTTATAAATAAAATTTGAAATATGAGCAGGCACTGGTGTATGATCATAATTTTTTGTAATATAAGATTCCAGATCTTTTGCCATATCTGATGCATTTTGGTATCTCATATTTTTATCTTTTTTGAGTGATTTTAAAATTATATTTTCAATTTCTGGATTTATATCTTTTTTTATTTTAGTAGGATTTATGATATCAGCATCTTGAACTTTTTTTAAGATGGCCATTTCTGAAGAATCTAAAAAAAGCTTTTTGCCTGTTATTAATTCAAACAAAATAACACCAACAGAATATAGGTCTGATCTTGAATCAATATCTTTGTCGCCTCTTGCCTGTTCTGGAGACATATATAATATTTTCCCCTTTAATGATCCTGAAATTGTTTGATGAATTCTGTTAGATGCTTTAGCAATGCCAAAATCTGTTAATTTTATATCTCCATTATATGAAATTATAATATTGGGTGGTGATATATCCCTGTGAACAATTTTTAAATATTTCCCATGAACATCTTTTGCTGAATGGGCATAGCTTAGTGCTTCAAGAATTTTTATAATTAAATAAATAGAAATTTCTTCAGGAAATAGTATGTCTTGCTCTAATAGTTTTGTTAATATCAATCTTAGATCTTTACCAAGGATATATTCCATTGCAATAAAGTAATAATCATCTTTTCTGCCCAAATCATAAATTTGAACGATGTTTGGGTGGGATAATTCAGCAGCAATTTTTGCCTCATCAACAAGCATTTCAATATATTTATCATCTTCACCAAAACCAGGGAGTATTTTTTTTATTGCTATTATTTTTTCAAAGCCCTTTACTCCTTTCTTTTTAGCTTTATATATCTCTGCCATTCCGCCTCTGGCAATTAAACCAAGGAGATCATAATTTCCTAATTCGTCTCTTTTTTCTATAATAGGTGGTTTTCTTTTGATATCTTTTTCAGTGTCTTTAGGTTTCATTTTAGTAATCTTATCTTCCTTTTTTGTTTTTGGAACACTTTTTTTAATACCAAGTCCACTTAATGTTTGTTCCAGCTTTTTTCCAATATCATCTTCAATCTTTTTGGATATTTTATCTTCTTTTTTTGGCTCTGGTTTAGTTTTTGTAATATCTTTAAGTTC
>JAUXFB010000283.1 GCA_030620255.1 Candidatus Aminicenantota bacterium
CAAAGGTATATATCAGGTTTAGAAAATTTAAAATATTTGAAGCTTCCGAAGGTCACAAAAAGGTTCATGAAATGCTCAAACAACTGGGCTACATTGAATAAAATCTAAAATACTGAGATTAAAACTTTGGGGTACATTTCTCAGTAAATTTTGATTAAATATCTAATTGAAATCCTGAAGTTAGAGAAAATATGTTAATATTTCATTCAATAAAAGTATTTTAGTTTGAACAATAGAAACTCTATTTTTCTCTATTTTTACAAAGTTGTTTTCTTCAAGGAATTTCAATTCCTCTTTGTGGTTTTTAAAATTTTCAATTGAGATCCCATCAATCATTCTTAAACCTGTTATTATTTTTCTTACATCATGTTTTATGGTTTTTGATTCTTTATAAGGAATTTTTTTATTTTCTATTTTATTAAAATAATCGTCAAAATTGTCAAAATTTTTGTGATCAATATTATTCTCATAACTTGAAGCAGAGAGACCTATTCCTATATAATTTTTATCCTTCCAATACTTTAAATTATGTTTTGATTGAAATCCATTTTTGCTAAAGTTTGATACTTCGTAATGTATGTAGCCAATTGATTCCAGGTATTTTTTCGCAAAAAAATATAGATCATTATCTCTATTTTCGCTATATTTATCTTTTTTTACTTCTTCGAGAATATATACTGATACATGAGAGGTATCTAAATCCTTAAGTTTTGAGAAATTATATTCCAGAGTCTTTTGTGTTTGTACAGGTAGTCCGATTATAAAATCAAGATTGATGTTTGAAAAGCCTGCATTTAAGGCATTTTCAACTGCTTGTATTGATTGTTTTACACTATGATTTCTTTTTAAGTATACCAGATCCTTTTTAACAAAAGATTGAATCCCAATACTTAACCTATTAACCCCATTTTTTTTTATATAATTTAATTTTTTATAAGTTATATCTTCAGGATTGGCTTCTATTGTTATTTCAGCATTATTTTCAATGTTGAAATATTTGTAAATAGCACTAATGATCATTGAGAGTTGTTCTTCATTCAATAGAGATGGTGAACCGCCTCCAAGATAAATTGTGTCTATTTTGTAATTCAGATTGGATCTAATCTGAATCTCTTTTACAAGATAGTTTAAATATTTATCAACAAGCTCCTTTTCATAATTAAATTTAGTAAAATGACAATAAAAGCACTTTCTTTTACAAAATGGGAAATGTATATAGATGCTTGCAAATTTTCTCAATTTTGACTCTTTATTATTTTACGCTTTTCCATCTAACAACATCAGAAGTGTCGATTAGTATAATTCCCTTTTCTTTTAATTCTTCTCGAATTGAATCTGCAAGTTTATAGTCTTTAGCTTTACGTGCATTTTCTCTTATTTTTATCTTCTTCTCTATCTCGCCTTCAAGAGGAATGGATTTCTCTTCTTTTATAATTCCTATAACAGAATTTATCCTTTTTATATAAGCAAGAACATTTTCTATATCTTTTGTTTTTAGTTCTTTTAGTTTTAAATTTATTTGATGTAAGAAATCAAAAAAAACTCCAAGAGCACCGGAGATATTTAAGTCATTGTTCATGTTTTCTCTAAACCTTGTTTCATTTTGCTTTATAATATTTGAAATATCTTCAGATTCTCCTTTATTGCTTTTTAAGCCCTTTAAAGAGAAGATAAAGTCATTTATTCTGTTTAAAGAACGAATTGCTCTCTCAAGACCCTCAAATGTGAAATTGAGAGTTTTTCTGTAGTGAGTAGATAGCAGTAAATACCTTATTGCCATAGGTTTATAACCTTTTTGAATCAAATCTTCTAAAGTATAATAATTCCCAAGAGATTTTGACATCTTCTGATTATTAACTATTAAATGCTGGCAATGTATCCAAAAGTTTACAAATTTTTCTCCTGTTGCACATTCAGCTTGTGCAATTTCATTTTCATGGTGAGGGAATATGTTGTCAACTCCTCCCATGTGAATATCAAAATGATTCCCAAGGTATTTCATGCTCATTGCAGAACATTCTATATGCCAGCCAGGTCTTCCCTCTCCATACTTTGTCTTCCAATAAGGTTCACCCTCTTTTTTCCCTTTCCATAAAACAAAATCTTGAACATCTTCTTTATCATATTCGTCTGAGTCACCTATTACACCTGTTTTTAGGTTTTCTTTTAAGATATTTGCAAGTTTACCGTAGCCTTTGAATTTTTCGATTTTAAAGTAAACTGAATTTTCTTTTTTATATGCATACCCGTTATTTTCCAATTTTTCAATAAGTTCAACCATTTCTTTTATATGTTCTGTTGCTTTTGGATAAATATCTGCCTGTAGAATATTTAAAGTGTTTATATTTTTGAAGAATTCCTGTAAATATTTTTCTGTAATTTCATTAATATCAACACCCAGTTCATTGGATTTTTTTATTGTTTTGTCGTCAATATCTGTTATGTTCATTATATGTTTTACATTATATCCAAGATAGATAAGGTATCTTTTAAAAAGGTCTTCAAAAACGTATGATCTGAAATTTCCTATATGTGCAAAATCATATACAGTAGGACCGCATGTATATAAACCAATCTTTCCTTTTTTTATTTCTTTAAAATTCTCTGTTTTATTGTTTAAAGTGTTGTAAAGTCTTAAATTCATTTTACCTCCTTCTCTTTTCCATTTATTTTATTTTCAATATACCATCTGACTTGTTTACATGCTCTGTCTATTACTGCTAAATCGGCATTTGTCCAGCTCGTTCTCCCCATTGCGCGTTTTAATGAGCGATGAAAGAGCCCGTTATTATCTTCTCTTATTTCCAAAGATTTCATCAAGCTCCAAATATTGCTTGTTACTCTTTCGAATTTCTGCTTTGTAGCCATTTTGGGAAAATCAGCTATTTTTTTATTCTCAGTGGAGAGCTTATAAATTTCATAAAGAATAACAATTACAGCTTGAGAGAGGTTTAGAGAAGGATAGGTGACAGCAGAAGGTATATAAATTAAATAATTTGCAAGTTGACTC
>JAUXFB010000117.1 GCA_030620255.1 Candidatus Aminicenantota bacterium
CCCCTAAAAACCTGGATAATAATTATTCAATAGCCAGACAGCTTGGTTTAGGAGTTCACAGGATTGTTATTGACCCAGGGCATGGAGGAAAAGATCCGGGTGCTATTAATAGAAAATTTAAAATTTATGAAAAAAATGTTACTCTTGATATTGCAAAAAGACTAAAAAGTATAATCAAAAAACATTCAACATATGAAGTTATTCTAACAAGAGAAAATGATCGATATATCTCTTTAGAAGAAAGAACAGCTATTGCAAACTCAAAAAAAGCTGACCTCTTTATCTCAATTCACTTAAATTCAGCTCCAAGAAAAGGCGCAAGAGGAGTAGAAACTTATTACTTAAGCTTTGCATCAGATCCCTGGGCAATAAGAGTAGCTGCTCAAGAAAATGCCACAAGCACAAAAAATATAAGCGAAATGAAATCAATTATTGAACAAATAGTAAAAAATACAAAAATTAGCGAATCAAAAATACTCTCCAATTGCATTCAAAAAAATCTCGTAACTCAATTAAAAAAGAAATATAGAAAAATTAATAACCTGGGAGTTAAAAAAGCTCCCTTTTATGTTCTTGTTGGAGCAAGGATGCCTGCTGTTTTAGCTGAAGTATCTTTTTTAAGTAATAGCCTGGAAGCAAAAAGATTAAAAACCTCAAGTTACAGGTATGAAATTGCAAATGGGATATATTATGGTATAATCTCTTATATTAAAAGTTTAGGAAAAAAATGAAACTTTTTTGTGTGGGAAATCGTCTAATTTATACAACAAAAATTTAGGAGGAACTTAATGAAGAAAATAGGTTTTATTGCTGGTGTGAGTTTCTTAGTTGGAGCTCTTTTCTTTGCCCTGACATTTGGATATCTTCATAAAACAGAAAACAACAAACCAATAATATCTCATGATATAACATTTGCAGAAACAATAAAAACTAATATGATTAATTTTGCACCCCTTGTTAAGAAGGTAAAACCTGCTGTTGTAAAAGTTTTATCTGAGTCAATTATTGAAACAGGAGGATCTCCTTTCAGTGATAATCTTTTTGATAGATTTTTTAGCATCCCAAAAAGAAAAAGAAAAGCAACTGGAATTGGATCAGGCTTTATTATATCAAAAGATGGATATATAATTACAAATAATCATGTAGTAAAAGATGCAATAAAAATAAAAATCATTACTCTTGATAAGATGGAATTAAATGCAAGAATTATTGGCACAGACCCTAAAACTGACCTTGCTTTATTAAAAGTTAAAGCAAATAACCTTCCTTTTATTACTCTCGGAGATTCAAACAAAGTTGAAGTAGGAGAATGGGTTCTGGCAATAGGAAACCCATTTGGACAATATCTAACTGTAACATCAGGAATTGTCTCAGCAAAAGGAAGGCAACTTGGTTTAGCTGAATATGAAGATTTCATTCAAACGGATGCAGCTATAAATAGAGGAAATTCAGGGGGTCCACTTGTAAATATGGAAGGAAAAGTAATTGGAATTAACTCAGCAATTATTGCACCAATGGGCGGAAATGTCGGAATTGGATTTGCCATTCCATCAAATATGGCTAAAAAAGTAATAAATGACCTGAAAACAAAGGGAAGAGTTGTAAGAGGCTGGCTTGGCATAGGTATACAGGAACTTTCAAAAACAGACGCAAAAGAGTATGATCTACCTGAAGCAGGAATCCTAATTAGCTCAGTAGAAGAGGGATCCCCTGCAAAAAGGGCAGGGTTAAAAAAATTTGACTTTATTACTAAAATAAATGGCAAAAGAGTAACAACAGGCGATGAACTTAAGATGAAAATTGCAGACTCAGATCCTGGAACAATAATTGAATTAACAATTCATAGAGGAAGTAATAAAAGAAAGATTAAGGTAAAAATTGGCGAAGCACCTGATACAATAAAATTCAAAACAAAGGGCAAGGATGGGAGAAGTTTTGACCTCGGAATGATCCTTGTAAAAAACAATAGGGCTCTTGCAAGAGAATATGAGTTAAATACCTCAAAAGGAATTTTAGTTAAAAAAGTTGAAACAAGGAGTATTGCACTTCAACATGGAATAAAAGCAGGTGATGTTATTTTAGGAATAAATAGAATTGAAATAAACAGTGTGGATGATTTTAGAAAAACTATATCAAAAAAAGAGCCAGGATCTAATGTTTTTCTATATATAAACAGATATGGAAATGAGCTTGTTAGGAAATTTACTTTACCTGAATGATTTTTTATAAAACAGTTTCTTCAGGAAATGATTTTCTCCAGATTGACATAAGCCAAATAAAATCAAAAAAATTTTCTAAAAATGGTTTAACAAAAAAAATATGCTCAAATCATATTGGTGCTGGAGCTGATGGTGTTGTTTATTACAAAATCCATAATGATTCAGTTGACTTTGAAATTTTCAATCAAAATGGAACTGAAGCAGAGCTTTCTGGAAATGGAATGGCTGGATGTTCAGCTCTGCTTTTTTATTTAAACCATTTTAAAAGGGATATCGTTTTAAATACAAAAATCGGAAAAAGGAAGATTGCTTTATTGAATAAATATAAAAATCAATTTAAATTAGATGTTGAGATTGGAGAACCTGATTTTGAAAATAAAAGATTTTTCCCTTTCCTGAAAAAAAATAAACTTGATTATATATATGACAAAATAAAATTCTACCCCGTTTCTGTTGGAAATCCACATATTGTTATAATTTTAAAAGACAATATTTCAGAGGAAAAACTTACAGCTATTTCTAAAAAACTTGAGAATGCAACCATATTCCCTCTAAAAACAAATATTGAATTTATACTAATTCCAGATATCAATGAATTTGATTTTGAGAAGCATGGAAATTTTAGAGTCTTTTTTTACGAAAGAGGAGTTGGTAAAACCATGTTATCATCAACTGGAAGTTCTGCTATTTTTTCTGTTTTACATAAATTAAAATTGATTCATAATAGATTAACAATAAACACTTCATCTGAGAAAATAAAAATCTATTATAAAAGAAAAATTTATGTTGAAAATCTAACCAAAATAGTATATAAAGGAATATACTTGGATTTTTAAAATGAAAAAATCATATATTATTTTATTTTTATTATTGATTCTTCTTAAATGTAACCTAAAATGTGATCTTCTATACACAACTGACGGTAAAATCTATGATGGAAAACTCGTAGCATTTAAATTCAATACAATCTACTTCAATGTTTATAAATATGGAAAATTCTTCAGAAGCAAGAGGTTCCCTCTATTTTTGGTTTCCAGAATTGATTTCAACAAACCTCAAAAAGATAAATTGCTTTCATCTTTTGATATTGAATCATATTATAAAAAAATCCGAAAAGGAAAAAGAATAGTAAAAATAATATTAAATGCAACAAAAAAATGGACAGATACTGGAATTAATTTAAAAATAGGTCAAAACATCCTGTTTTCTGTTTCAGGTTATATTCATATTAATAAAAAAACAAAAGTTTTTCAAAATGGAGAATTAATACTTACATGGAACAATAAAAAACCAATACAAAATCAACCAACTGGAGCAGTAATTGCGAAAATTGGGAAAAATGGCCAACCATTTTATGTTGGAAATGACAAAGCTCCATTTCATATGTCCAGTAAAGGGAGATTATATGTGGGTATCAATGATTTCAACTTTGAAGATAATTCAGGCCAGTTTAAAGTAACAATCTATTATTAATCAGAGTTTTATCATTCCAAACAAAATTGTATTTTGAAAGAATTAAATTGTTTTTTTAAGGGAATTTAGTTTTAATAAAAATGGTAGCGGGGGCTGGATTTGAACCAGCGACCTTTGGGTTATGAGCCCAATGAGCTACCGAACTGCTCCACCCCGCGTCACAAAAGAAAATTATATATTATTAAACAAACTTTGTCAAATTAACAAACACCTATAAATAGAGTATATATACAGGTTATTTGAATTTTTATCTTTTAGATTTTAGTTCTTTCTTTATCCTGTATTTTTCAGGTAAAGGCTCAAAACCTTCACCATAAACCTGATGAACATCCTGCACAATAACAAATGCCCTTTCATCTATAGATGCAATAATTCGTCTTATAACAGGGATTTTTTTTTTTGGAACAACAGAAGTCAATACAAGTTTTTCCTTTCCACTATATGCTCCAATCCCCTTAAATATTGTTATCCCTCTGTTCAAACTTGACAAAATAACCTCTTTCATCTCATCCGGCTTGTCAGTAAGAATCATAATTCTCTGGCTTGCATTTATTCCATTCAATACCATATCTATTACCTTAATTTCAACAAAAATAAAAATCATTGAATACATAATGCTTTCAAATGGTATAAATATAATTGAAGCAGTTCCAAGCACAAATATATCAATTACAATTAATGTTTTCCCTATTGGAATTTTC
Organism: Candidatus Aminicenantota bacterium; assembly: GCA_030620255.1. Taxonomy (GTDB): domain Bacteria; phylum Acidobacteriota; class Aminicenantia; order UBA2199; family UBA2199; genus JAUWNT01. The sequence goes on from JAUXFB010000117.1 coordinate 4,394, forward strand.
TTCAATTTCCATAGAATTTGTGCTATAGCATCAGACCCACCGGTTGACGCACCTGAGATATAGATCAACCCAAGGCCAAAACCAACTATTCCCCCACCATATATAGCAGCAAGTAAATTGTCTCCGGGCGCTGTAGGAATTTTTACAATCAAAAAAATATCCAATGTGATATTCATCAAAATTGTAGCATATATGGATTTAGCGCCAAATCCTTTGCCAAGAATTTTAAAAGCTATAATAAACACAAAACCCGTAATTACAAGAGAACTTGTTCCTACTATTGGTAAGCCTGTTATATGTTTAACTACAATACCAATTCCAGTAACACCGCCTTCGACCATATGCCTTGGTAAAATAAAAATAACATACCCAGCAGCTGATAATATTGCTCCGAAAGTAATTAAAATCCAGGGCCAAATATTATGAAAAAAAAATTTCTTATTTAATCTCATTTTATTAATTTTTCTCCGTTTTTAAAATTAAAAGCGTGCATTATAACTTTTTATTCGGACAAAATCAACACCTATTACTATATATTTTTTTTAAGTAAGAGCACATTTTTACGCACATTTTCACTTTTCTTTTATTTCAAGGCTATGCTCTATTGTATAATTGACTCATTTCTTTTAACTTTTTTATTACATGTTTGTTAAACTTTTCCGAAGTTAATTTCCATATCCAATTATTCACAGAATTTGCTGGGTTATTCATTCTGAATTCTTCTCCATAACCTAGAATATCCTGAACTGGAAATATTGTTAAATCAGCTATAGAACTCATAGCAATGCGTATAAGTTTCCAATGAAATTCATCTCTGTTATCTGCACCAAGATATTTTATAATATATTCCCTTGTATTCTCATCTATTTCTGAACCGTAAAACCACCCATTAGTTGTATTATTGTCATGAGTGCCAGTATAAACAACACAATTTGTTGTTCTAAAATTATGAGGTAAATATTGGTTTTTTTTATTAAAATCAAAAGCAAACTGAAGGATCTTCATTCCTGGCAAGTTCAAATCATCTCTTAATTGTTCAACTTCACACGTTATATTTCCAAGATCCTCAGCTATTAATGGTAAATCTCCTAATTTATCCTTTAATCTTTTAAAAAATTCAATACCTGGTCCTTTCATCCA
>JAUXFB010000236.1 GCA_030620255.1 Candidatus Aminicenantota bacterium
AGGTGCTGAAATACTCAGATTGTGGGTTGCAATGGTTAATTATAAAGAGGATGTAAGGCTGGGTAAAGAGATACTTTCAAGAGTAATTGAAAGCTACAGAAAAATAAGAAATACCTGGAGATTTATGCTTGGAAATATATCTAATTTCGATTCGGGAAAAGACTCAGTTTCCGATGAACAATTGAGAGAAATTGACCTGTTTATACTTTTCAAGCTTCAGAAACTAAAGCAAAAGATATTTGAAGCATATGCTAATTATGAATACCATATAATTTATCATACAATTTCAAATTTTTTTACAATTGACTTAAGCTCCTTTTATCTACATATTATAAAAGATAACCTTTATTGTAATTCACCTAATTCTAAAAAGAGGCGATCAACACAAACTGTGATTTTTAAATTATTAAAAGAAACTATCTTACTCATGGCGCCAATACTTTCCTTCACAACAGAAGAAGCCTGGGAAAATATGCCTGTTTTCGAAGGCAAGGAAAACTCAGTTCATCTAAACCTATTTCCCAAAATTGAAGAAAAATACATAAATATGATAGATAATGATAAGTGGGAAAAAATTATAAAGCTCAGAGATAAAATTCTCAAGGAAATAGAAAATGCAAGAGATGCTAAAATCATAGGAGACTCACTTGAGGCTGAAATAAATTTAGATTTAGCTATTGAAAATTACAACATTATTCTAGCTAATGCTGAAATATTTAAAGAGATACTGGTTGTTTCAAAAATTAATTTAAAAAAATCTGAAAAAGAGAAAATTTTGATCCAGAAATCTAAGGGTAAAAAATGTTCAAGATGCTGGAATTGGTTCTTAGATGATACAAGTAAAAACAAATTGCCTGAACTCTGCCCAAGATGTTCTTTAGAAATTGAGGAGTTAGACTTTGATTCTGCATAACAAAAAAAAATATTTCTTAATTATAGGAATAATTATATTACTTGATCAGATTTCAAAATTTATCATTAAAACAAATTTTAATGTTTATGACAACATCAATATTTTCAAGGGATTCTTCCAAATTCTCTATGCTAAAAACTCAGGTGCAATATGGGGTCTTTTTCACAATCAATCAAACTCAATAATTCCTAAAATAATAACACTTACCTCAATAATTGCAGTCTTAATCCTTATTTTCTTCTTTTTAAAAGTAAGCCCTAAACACAAGTTGGAACTTTTATCTCTTTCATTTATTATTGGAGGAGCAATAGGAAATATAATAGATAGAATTCATCAAGGTTTTGTTGTAGATTTCCTTGATTTTTATATAAATGGTCATCACTGGCCAACTTTTAATATTGCAGATAGTTTTATTACTATTGGAGTGATCATTCTTGCGATCTCAATATGGAAAGGCAAAGAATCTCAACAAAATTAAAGGAATTCTGGAGGAAAAATGCACCCAATCTTAATAAAAATAGGTCCAATAACAATATATACTTATGGTTTCTTTTTTGCATTAGGAATTTTATCTGGATTTATGTTGAGTTTAAAACTTGTAAAAAGAGAACATCTGGATAAAAGAAAAATATCTGACTTAATATTCTATTCAATTTTGATAGCACTTATAGGTGCAAAATTATCCTTATTTTTACTTGAAATCAAATATTACTTAAAATACACATCCGAAATAAAATACTTAGTAACTTCTGGAGGCACCTTTTATGGAGGCTTAATTTTTGGGTTAATTTTTGCTTTCTGGTATATAAAAAAACATAAGCTTAATTACAAAGCTATATTAGACATTGGTGGCCCTTCAATTGCATTAGGCCATTTTTTTGGAAGGCTTGGTTGCTTTTCTGCGGGGTGCTGTTTTGGAAGGCCAGCAGGAGATTCAATAATTGGGGTTACATTTAAAAATACTTTTTCAGGTAGCCACACTGGAGTTCCTTTAAATATTTCAATATATCCCACTCAACTAATGGAAGCAGCATTAAATCTTCTGAATTTTATAATTCTTTTATTTGTTTTTAAAAAGAAAAAATTTGAAGGGCAAATTTTTGTTATGTATATTTTTAATTATTCCATTATAAGATTCTTTGTAGAATATTTCAGAGGCGACTTAGATAGAGGATATATTTTTGGAGGAGTTAGTCATGCATTTACAAGCCTTTCTATTCCACAATTTATAAGTATTATTGGAATCATCTTCTCCTTTATTCTATATTTTAAATTCAAAAAAAAAAGTGACAAAAAATATAATAATTAAAGCAAAGATACCATATTCAAGAATAGACATTTTTATTAATGAATCTATTAAGGATATATCAAGAACAAAAATAGAAAAACTAATAAAAAACAACAAAGTTAAACTAAATAATAATATTACAGATAAAAAAAATAGAGGAATCCAAATTGGAGATGTTGTTGAAATTGAATTGCCTGAAATCGAAAAAAAAAGTTATTACCCTTCTTTCAAATTAAAAAAACTCTTTGAAGATAATTACTTACTAATAATTGACAAGCCTTCAGGTATATCAGTCCATCCCGGAGCTGGTATACATAAAGAAACAATATTAGATGTTTTTAGATATTATTACCCTGAGATAAATGGTATAAAAAATAAGGAACGCCCCGGGATTATTCATAGGATTGATAAGGATACATCAGGAATTCTCCTTTTAGCAAAACACGAGATCACTATGAAGCAAATGCAGAATAAATTTAAAAAGAGAGAAATAAAAAAAAGCTATTTTGCATTAGTGTCAGGTAAAATGAGATTCAAAAATGGTACTATAAATACTCCAATTGCAAGAGATCATAGAAAAAGAAATAAATTCAAAGTATCTCAAAATGAAAATATTGAAAATAGCAGAGATTCAGTAACTGAATATTCAGTAATATATGAATTTGAGAATTTCTCTTTTGTAAAAGTTTTTCCTCATACAGGTAGAACACATCAGATTCGAGTCCACTTCTCATCCTTAGGTAATCCTATATTAGGAGATAAGATTTATGGAAACCCAAAAAGCTTTAAACGTTTGGCTCTTCATGCATATTCTATCAAATTTCATCACCCAATACATGGAAACCTTATTACATCATATTCACCATTACCTGAAATATTCAGAAAATACATACAAGAAGAATTCTTAAAGTAACTAATGCTTAGAATGCTTAGGGTCAGTTCTTTCATTTTAGCGTTTTTAGTTAAAAGATAAAATGAGAAATTTATTGATAGAAGAATGAAGGCCTACTTCTTTACGTATCCTTTAAAATTCAAATGTAAAGTTTTAAAATTCAAGAATTGATTATATTTCAAGAGAAGAAAGAAAGGATGAACAAAAATCAATACTTCAAAAGACCGTCCCTTTTTTCTTTTCTATTTGCTGATATCCAAATATTTTTTGAACTTTTTCATAAACTTTTTTATTTTGTCATTTAAAACTTAAAGGTGATGATATTTGTGTATGAGGCAATGATACTTGTTTTATATAAATTTTTAATGAGTTAATTCGTTTTTTGACTTTTTTACTTAAATCAGGCTAAAATGATTTTTATATAAAAATAATATAACATATAA
>JAUXFB010000221.1 GCA_030620255.1 Candidatus Aminicenantota bacterium
CCTTTTTGTTGATAAACTATCTCCCGGGTGTCACATGTTTGTATTCTGTTTTTTCAAAAAGGATAACTCCACTTATCGGAGGAAGAAACACCTCTATATTGACAGGTTCATAAGTAAGAAAACCTTCGCATAAGCCATTTTCCTGAAGCTTTCCTCCACCTATAGGAACCACTTTTTCATATTTTCTATCCAGTATATATGTATAAGATTCTGTATCACCTGGATTCACCAGGACAATACCTTTTTCAAACCTTTTTTCGTATATACCATTATTATCAATCGAATAATTGTTCAATGGGGAGCCCAGATATATTTCATACTCAGGAAAATAATAAATAGTGGAGTTTTGATCATAATCCAGATCAATCATATTTATAGATACATTTTGATTGCTGATAAGCAGATAGCTTGCTATGATAAACACTCTGCTTTGTATGTCCTCAGTTAGATGTTCTTTTTTAGATACTAAGGTAATTAGTTTATTTTCTCTGTTTCTTTCAATTAATTCAATCACCCTTCTCCATTTCTCTTCACCAAAATATTCACTATCAGAGGGTCTGAATGCAAACGTCTCCCACATTCCACCATCAGTAAGTTCAAGACTATGCTCCGCTCCATTTCCACTATGAAGCCCATTGAATACAACTATTTTGTCCGGGAAATAATATTTAATAAATTCCAAAGCTCTGTATCTTCCATCCCTCCAGTTCTTATCGGAATAATCATCCGGCATTAAGTTATAGACAGCCCCTGTCCATAAATTATGCCCTGCAGAATCTACAAACAACCCATCATAGTTATACTCATATACTTGTTCAGAGGCTGTCACAGCATAGTAATTTATCCAGTGATTCAATGCATCGGAAGCATTCTTATCAACTATGTCGCTTCCATCCATTAGCCATGAACTCCAAATTGTGAGAATTCGGTTATGCGAGTGTGGATTTTCCTGACTCATATTGTGACAGAACATATTTTCATTTGCATTTATATGGGCCCAATCAAACTGATTAAAATCTGTCCATGTGCCCTGTATTGAACGATACAGAAGTAATTTAGGACCCTGTATCTTTTCTCTTAATTCAGTATTTAGTGCTGATGTCATTACATAGTCATAATGGCTGTTAACAAAATCTATTTGAGCATCTGTTTTTACTGGAATTTTTGTTGTAATATATATATTTTTTAATTCTTCTGATTTTATATCGCTCTTATTTGTATCTTCAGAAAAAGCTTTATAGTGATCACTTTTACAAATCCCATAAACACTAATAAAACAAAAACTAATCAGACAAACAAACAAAACTAACCCAATCAAAAAAAAATTTTTATATTTCATTATATTTATCTCTTAAAAAAAACTATATATCTTCTATAAGATTTATCAAAATCGAAAATAAGCGCCGATAACAGAATTAATACCATTAATGTTGTCAGGAGATGATAAAATTAAAATGTATCTGATATCCGCCCTTAAGCCAAAATTTGAAGATATAAAATATTGAAATCCCACACCTGCATTGGCTGTAAAATCTATCTTTTTCTCCGGAGCTTCAATTAATATAGCATAACCTAGTTTAGAAGTTAACTCCTGATCTTTAATATCAGCTAAGGAATCAATGCCTGCTCCTACTAATAAATATGGCCTGAACTTTCCTGATGATAATTGATATATAAAATTCCCTGTAACAGCGAGGTGCTTTGTGCTGTCAATCTCTATCTCATCATTATCGGATGGATCAATAAGGGTTAACTTTGAACTAAGTAGATATCTAAAATCAACTTCAAACCCAATTTTTTTTGAGAAAAATCTTGTATATGAGATACCAAATGTTACTGAGTTATGTGATGGAGTAACAGGGAAATCATTTTCCATAGCCATATAATCAGCTTCAGAACCGTACTCAAAAATATAACTTAATCCTCCAAAAATTGTAACCTGATTTTTCCTCTCTTGAGCAAATACAGAGCTGGAAAAAAATAAAATGAAAAATAAACACAAAAAAATTGACAAATTTTTTACTTTCACTTGATCCTCCTTATTTTTTTTAATGATTGGTATGATCTCATATAAATAACAACTATCATCATCTATTTAATATAACAACACACCTCTATTTTTCTTGCAAAATAAAACAATTGATTTATAATATATATATGGGATGTAAAATGAATTTAATAAAAAATATTTATCTTAAAAAAATATGTTTTTCTATTCTTTTTATTCTCTGTTTTTTATTGGTTATGGTCACACCAATTCATGCTTTGGAATCCTCTTCACAGAAAACCAATAAAATTCCCATATTTGTATTGGATAAAAAAGGAAATCCGATTTATGATCTCAAGAAAAAAGATCTTGAGCTAATTATTAATAACAACCCAGTGGACATCATCAATATCAATGGATACATCAGTCAAAAGGGAGAAACTCCAACATCAGCCCCAGCAAAAAAACCATCAAGACTGAACTTTATCATTATTGATGCAATGTTTAATACAAATTACGGATTGAATCGAGCCAGAAAGATTGCTTGTCAACTGGTTGATAAAGGCTTAGAAGATGAAGAATATGTAATACTTAAAAATACAATGAGCCATGGTATAAATGTTGTGTTAGGGCCTACAATAAATAAGAAAAGAATCAAAAAAAGCATAAAAAAGTTAGTACTAATTCCAGGTATAACCTGGATGAAAGATATGTTTAACAGCCATTCCTCTTATTCGCCAACCGGTTGGTCTACAGGATCCACTGAAAGAAATCAATCTTATATGGATCGTTTTTATGCTGATTCTGATCGTACTGTAGATGAACTAACAAGTACTGATCAAATTAGTTCAAAATCTTTTAAAGGAAGTTTTGAAATCATTGCTAAAAAATTCTCAGCCAATCTCTCTCATTTAAAATCCATTTTCCGCACAATTTCCAGGCCAAAGATCGTATACTTACTTTCAGAAGGGTTTCAGGAAGAATCCCTTGAAAAGCTCCAATATATCAAAGATAAAATGGCTAGCCCAAACACTTCAGGTATACTACTTGATTACTTCACAAATCTGTTAAATACAATAAAAAATGGAGGAGCTCTTATAAATGCCATAAATCCTGGAAAATTAAAAACAGCCAGCTATAACAGCTCTGGAGCTATGAATTTACAATTTATGTCCAAGGAAAGCGGGCAATTTTTTGAGGGGAAAAATACAAAACAATTAATCAAGAGAATACTCAATAAAACCTCTGCTTATTATGAGCTCACAGTTCCTGAAGTTACATTTCTGGACAAAAAGCAACGAATCACACTTCAGAGTAAAAGAAAGGGAATTAAAATCATATCTCCTTACATAAAGGGAAAAGAGATACCTTATAGCCAAATGAAACCAGAACTTAAAAGGCTATTTGCTCTGAATATTATTACTCAGGGAACATGGAGTAAGGGTGTAAGCAATATAAATAAGATCAATTATAAAATAATTTCAAGAGAAAGAATAGATAAAGGATTTATATATGAAATTGAGATAAACATACCTAAGGGTATGCAAAATCAGATAGCAGATATCTTTATCATTGGCCTTAACCCAAAGACAAAACGCTGGGTTTCCAATACAAAACAAAAACCATTATCCAGCACAGAAAAAATAAAAGTTTCTTTAGATAACAAAGGTGTAATTAGGCTATATTTTGTCATTATACACACACAAACTGCGGATGTTATATACAACCAGATCAAATAATTCATATA
>JAUXFB010000314.1 GCA_030620255.1 Candidatus Aminicenantota bacterium
ATGTTTTTTGTTTTTTTTAATTCACTCATTTTCGTATGGTTATAAATCAAATACAAATAAAAAGGAGAAAAATATGATTTCTTTACCAACTCCTAACTACAATAGTAAAACCTCAATTGAAAACGCTTTATATAAGAGAAGATCAATAAGATCCTATAAAAATGAACCATTGGCTATTGAAGAAGTCTCCCAACTTTTATGGGCAGCTTATGGTATTACTCGTAAAATAGAGAAAGGACCTGCTTATATAAGAGGAGGATTAAGAACAGCACCCTCTGCTGGAGCTCTTTATCCTCTTGAAATTTATTTAATAGCTGGAAATGTAACAAGTCTTGAACCGGGGATTTACAAATATAGGCCTCAAGATCATAAGTTAGAAATGATTTTAAAGGGTGATAAAAGAAATGAACTGTGTGTTGCAGGGTTTAACCAGAAGATGATCAAAAATGCTCCAGCTAATATTGTGTATTCTGCAATTTATAAAAGAACATGCAAAAAGTATGGTATAAGGGGAAGAGAAAGATATGTATGTATGGATCTTGGCCATTCTGCTGAAAACATTTATTTACAAGCAGTTTCCTTAAACATTGGTACATGTGGTATTGGATCATTTTCAGATATTAAGGTAAAGGAAGTTTTAAATATGCCAAAAGAAGAAGAACCGCTTTATATAATGCCAATAGGCAAGCTTAAAAATTAGTAAATGATCTAAAGAAAAAAAACTCTAAATAAAAGTCAAACGAAAACTTGCCACCTTCTTTTATTAAAAAGTTGTTATTCTGATATATACAGCTCCCAGGTGTAGGTTTTTTTGTGGAAGTTGCTGCTTGAAGATTTTTTCTTTTCCCATTTGCCCTGGCCACCAAAAAAGGTTTTCCCGTTTCCCGTCTTTACGATATGGTCAGGGTGAACCTGGGTCCCAGCGAAATTCTGCAAAAGGAACTGCTGCATGCGCCGAACCCGCCTAGCTGTTTTTCCTTTGGAATCATGTTTCGATTTGGGGGAATCAAATTTCATCTTATATCCATGAAACCTGGCTTCCCCGGAACCTCTTTCATCTTTGGAAACCGGACCCACATTTACTACATCCGGCGGACCTATTGGAATCTCATCCCCCTGCCACGCCACATTTAAGGGGACAGGTTCGTATATGATACCCAGTATTTTCTCTGTTTTAGGATCCAGATGAAGCAAAACCAGGTGGTTATAGAGAAAAGGTTTTGCAGATACAGCTTTTTGTACCTTATGATCGTTTTTGCTTATGAGATCTGCACTGCCCTTAAACTCAAGCACCACAAGGTTTTCTATCTGCAGCATGTTGCCTGCTACCCATGGCTTGCAATCAATGCGTATAACAGACCTTATTTCGTGAGTATACACCACACTGGTTCCGCGTTTGTTTCTTTTCTGTTCCTCATAGTTCAACAGAAAATAGGTTCCCCATTTGATCCTTAGCTTTACCTCAGCTATAAGTCTGCCTTTGATAGTTGTGTCAAGCGGCTTAACTGCTGTTGAGCCGTAAGTGGGAGAGTTAAAAACCTCAATTTTTACTTCACTGATTTTTCCCCTTAAAGGAGCCCTGTAATAAACTTCAATTCTGCCATCATTGCCCAACAGGAAAACTTTCGTATTTCCGACAAGCGGCACGGAGTCTATTTCCTCATCGGATCCTGCTCCAACAAAAGACCATGTGGTGCCATCCATGATTAGCCCTGCACTGCTCCTGACAATAATCCTTTCCCCGGAACCTGCGAGCCTATTGTTTTGGTCTCGGAAGTTTAGCAGAGTTATTTTAACGGTTTCTCCAGGTCGCAGAACTGATTTTTCCGCTTTAGCGTCTGCTGTAACAGGCATTAATATATTGGCAGGTAGAAGATATATGGAAAACAAAATCGTAAACACCAGTATATTAAAAATTTTTTTCATTTTCTCTCCTTAAAAAATTAAAATTTTTATGGTGAATTTACACCATAATAAACACAATAGATGAATTATTGTTCATTGTCAATAGATTTAAATTTGACAATTATATTATCTTTATAGTATTTTTGTTTCTGGAGGAAAAAGGTTTTTCTTTTATTAATAATGAAAAACCTTAAAAATTTAAAATGGAACCTTTAAAACATGTTGAAAACAAACAAAGAAAAATAGCAAGAATTGCCTGAAGGATAGGGGTCAGTTCTTTCATTATCACATTTCATTTTTTTCACAACGATTGATCACTCGACTAATAGTCGTGTAATGCAACCCTAAATATTCCCCTATCTCCCTCATAGTAAAATTATAATCATAATATACCATATATATTATATTATCCCTTGGCGTACCTTTTCTCACTTCCTCCTGAAAAATTTCATCCAATTGCGGCAATAAACTTAGTTGCTGCTCTCTAGGTACTTCTTGCATATTATCTTTTGATTCTTGACTTAAATAACTGCTAACTTTCTTTAAAAACCCCTCACTACCTAAGATAATTTGTCCTACTAATTCATTATGTGGAAACTCTGTATTATAACCTGATATGACAAATTGTTTATACTCTTCAATTGCCTTTTTTTTGTCTAAAGAAAATTGTGACAATATCCAATCAATTATTAAAAATTCAGGTTTTTTTACTTTTCCAAT
>JAUXFB010000006.1 GCA_030620255.1 Candidatus Aminicenantota bacterium
ATAAGTACATTTTCAACAATAAGGAGTGTGATAAAACTTGGCTCATGTAACTGTTAAAGAAGGAGAATCCTTTGAAAGCGCTTTAAGAAGATTTAAGAGGAAAGTTCAGCAAGAAGCTATTATTAAAGATATTAAAAGACATGCTGTTTATCTGAAACCAGGTGAAAGAAAAAGGCTAAAGATTGCACAAGCACATAAAAGGATGCGCAAGAGAATAAAAAGAGAAATCTCAGATTTGTAAATCATTACATTAAATACAAAACGGGGCGTAGCGCAGTCTGGTAGCGTATCGGTTTTGGGAACCGAGGGTCGGAAGTTCGAATCTTCTCGCCCCGAACTTGAAGTGCACCCGTGGCTCAATGGATAGAGCAGCTGACTTCTAATCAGCAGGTTAGGGGTTCGAGTCCCTTCGGGTGCGCTTTTTTAACATCTAAATATAGTTTAATATAAACAAAGATCTTTTATCTTTATTATAGTTTCATCTGTTTTTAATCTTTTCAATAAATTCCTCACTGTCTTAGAAGAAACAGGATGCTTTAAACCTGAAGCTATTTCATTTAATGGGATTAAAATAAAAGCTCTATTTACCATCTCTTTATGAGGAATAATCAAATTATGCTCATTTAAAACCAGATCTTCAGCCACTAAAATATCGATATCAATCTTTCTTGATAAATTATGCGAATTCTTAATGTCTCTTCCCATACTCTCTTCAAATCTCTTTATATTTGACAATAACACATCAGGAACAAGTTCTATTTTCATACAAATCACCAAATTATAAAAATTATCAACCTCAGAATTCATTAAAACCGGAGTTGTTTCATAAACAGATGATATCTTTTTAATATTACCAATGCTTCTCAGAAAAGATACTGCTTCCCTGAGATTATTCTTCCTGTTGCCTATATTAGATCCAAGAGATAAATAATAGATCATTCTAAATTTCTCCCATAAATATTATTTTTTTAACATTTTTCCGTTTTTTAGTCAAAATTTTGATATATATGGAACTTTTCATAAATCATTTCGTTTTATTCATCTTAGGAGGTCAAATGAAAACAAAACTTTTTTTTGCTACTTTCTTTTTACTTTTCTCATTCGTGTTTAGTTATGAATATGAAGAAAAAATTGAAAAATCCTTTAATCTAAACAAAGATGGTATATTTAAGTTGTCAAATATCAATGGAAAAATTGTGTTGTCAACTCATAATAAAAATGAGGTTTTAATAAAAGCAGTTAAATCAGCATCAAAAAAATCAACATTGGATAATGTTGAAATAAACTTTGAGTATAAAGATAACAAATTAAAAGTGTACACAAAGAAACATAGAGGAATATGTAATTTTAAGGTTGATTTTTTTGTAAAATTACCTGAACAAATTAGTTATGTAAAGTTAGAATCCGTAAATGGTAAAATTGATACAATTGGTAAATTTAAAACCATCAATTCAAACACAGTTAATGGGAAGATCATGCTTGAAGGTTCTTTCACAGCAACAAACCTTAAAACAGTAAATGGAAGTATCAATCTATATGTTAAGGGTGATTTAAAAGGTAATATTTCTGCTAAAACAGTTAATGGAAGTGTAAAGATAGAAATTAGAAAAAACTCAAGTTTTTATGTAAATGCTTCAACAATAAATGGGAGCATCAAAACTGATTTTGAAACTTCCATAACAAGAGGATTTGTTGGCTCAAGAATGGAAGGAACAGTAAATGAAGGAAAACACAAAATAAACATAAAAACTGTTAATGGAAGCATAAAACTCTTTAAAATATAAAATAAATCAAAAAAATATAGGGATCAGGTCTCACGGACCCCTTACTTTGCTATCTGGGTTTGATAAATCAAACCCCTACTTCAGCATACACATGCACACACATATGAACAATAATCAATAAATAGGATGTGTCCCTATTTTATAAAGACTTTTATTATCTTCTATGGTTCTTATCAGCACGCTTATGCTGAAACCTTCCAGGCCCATTATAATCATCAGGCATCCTGTTAACTCCTAATGGCTTCACATATGAATTTTCTCTCATCATTGCATCTTCCTGAATCTGATCTGCAACTGTTGTAAATACCTTAATCTTAATATTCTTTGATGAAGCAGGATCAGGATTATTAGAGCTGTACTGAAAACCAGGAGGAGAAAAGTTCACTAAATAAATAGCTCTGCCTGCATCATTGACAAGCTTACCGCCAGATACATAAACACACTGGTGTGTTCCTCCATCAGCTCTCAAACCACTACTAGCCTGAAGCAATTCATCTAAAATAGTATCAAAATCAGCGGTTGGCATTGTTTTAATATCGCTTCTACTGATAATGTAAGTTTTTTTATCGAATTCCTCGTCATGAACAGGATTTTGATTCTCGTTAATAATGTGTGTTACGCCATTTGTTATGTATGAGTTTACTTTTCCCTTGTAATTAAGAGTTATGAGAGTATTATCTCTATTTATCATGTCAATAGCGTCTTTAAGATTTTGCTCTGCGTCTCCTGCTGCGACTTCTGCTTCCCACAATCCAACATCAATGCTTCTCTTATCATATCTTATGACTGTTCCATCTCCTGTGTTAGGATCTACTGGATTTCCTATGCTCTTAGCAAGGGTTACTGTGTCAAAATCATTTGGCACGAGATTGGCGTACATTGTTATGTTACTTTTCATGCTGTATTGTTTGAATGTTCCGTTCTTGTCCCTGGCAAAGACTATGTCTCCTCCAACTTCTCCAAGGATATATGTTCTTTTGTATCCGTCTACTCCTTTTACTTCTATACTGTTCACTACATTTCCAGGTATTTTAAAATTGTCTCCATTGTACCCGGCTGTGTTATTCACCACAACTTCTCCTCCTACTATGTTGTTTCTAGTGAAAACATCCTGCAGATGTACTGTTAGATAGTATTCTTGAGGATCATGATTATTTATGTCTGCTGTTTTACATCCTGTATTCATTCCTACATTGATCAGCATTCCTAGTCCTGCTAATGTTAGACTAACATATTTCTTGAATTTTCCAGGTTTCTTGTTCATGCCCATCAATTCAATAGTGTCTTTGAAAGGGTTTTTTACTATTTTTTCTAAACTAATATCTTCTGAAGAAGTATTCGGAACATACAGGTTTGTCTCAGGAATTGTTGTCATGTTTTGGTTCATCTTATCTTTTCACCCTCTTTTATTTAGTATTATCATCATGTTTTTATTACTTATGGTTCTCTTTCTTTATAAACCTTTTTATCATTTTACCTCTTTTATTTCTAATCTTTCATTCTTAATTGTTCTATATATTTTATATTACATCAAAAATTTAATGTCAATAATGATAAGTATAATAAAAAAAAATAATATTTAAAAAATAGGTTGAAAAATCCTAAAGAATGTATTATATTATTTATGGGCTACATTGTAGCTACATTAAATAAAGGAGATGATACATGGATAATAGCGTTGTTAGATCTAGAATTGATCCAATAGTAAAGCAAGAAGCAAATCGCATTTTTAAAAATATGGGCATTACTCTGAGTGATGGCATTCGACTTTTCCTTTATCAAGTAATTGCTGAGAAAGCTTTACCGTTCAAGGTGAAAATGCCGAATAAAAAAACTATTGCTGCAATGGAAGCTGCGCGCAAAGGCGAAACTGAACCCACAAGTCTTGAGCATATAGCAGATGAATGGAATAACGCTGAATGCGAGAAATAGTTAGAACTTCACAATTTAAAAGTGATCTCAAAAGGCTGGCTAAGTCTAATAAATACAGCATTGACGAATTGCTTGCTATTGTAGAAAAACTGGCAAATGATATTTCATTGCCTGTAAAAAATTGCGATCATCCTTTAACCGGTAAATGGAAGGATTATAGAGATTGCCATATACGTCCTGATTGGTTACTTATCTATCAATTGGAATCAGAGAAATTGACTTTAGTTAGAACTGGCTCTCATGCAGAATTATTTAGATAGAAAAAAATTAATTTAATATATTAATATACAAGGGGTCAGGTCTCACTGACCCCTTATGTCTATTGAATGGGGAGACTTATACTGTTATAATATATTTATGAAGCGCGAAATATTTGTCGGGAATGTGGGAATTGGGGGAAATCATCAAGTTTCAATTCAATCAATGACCTCAACCAAAACAGAAGATGTTCAATCAACTTTAAATCAAATAATTGACTTACAAAAAGAGGGTTGTGAAATTATAAGGGTTGCGATTACTGACAGATCATCTTTAGACCCATTTAAACAAATAGCAAAAGAATCTTCTATTCCTGTTATTGCTGACATACAATTTGACTCATATCTTGCATTAAAATCCATTGAAAATGGTGCAAATGGAATAAGAATAAATCCAGGGAATATAGGAAGTAAAGAGAAATTAAAGGAAATTCTAAAACTTGCAAATCAAAAAAAAGTCCCAATAAGAATTGGCGTTAATTCAGGTTCAATTGAGACAAAATATAAAAACCATATAAGTTCAAAACCAGAAGCAATGGTTGAATCTGTAATGGATAAAGTCAAATTCTTTGAAGATAATGATTTTTTTAATATAAAAATTTCATTGAAATCTTCCAATGTAAAAGAGACTGTGCAAGCATATAGAATAATAGACAAAAAATGTGATTACCCTTTACATTTAGGAGTTACTGAAACAGGCACTTTTTTTTCTGGAGCCATAAAATCTGCAATTGGAATTGGGGGTTTACTTTTAGATGGAATAGGAAATACAATAAGAGTTTCTTTAACAGAAGACCCAATAAAAGAGATCCAAGTTGCAAAAGAGATATTAAAAGCTTTGGGCTTACGAAAAAATGAACTCGAGATAATATCCTGCCCAACTTGCTCAAGAACTACAGTAAATTTAATCTCTATTGTTAAAGAGGTAGAAAAAAAGCTGAATAAGATTAAACTTAATAAAAAAATAAAAGTTGCAATTATGGGATGTGAGGTTAATGGACCTGGAGAAGCAAAAGAAGCTGATATTGGAATCGCTTTTTCAAAAAAAAAGGGCTATATTTTTAAAAAAGGAGAGATGATTGAAATAATAAACCCTGACAAAGCAGTAAATAGATTGGTTGAATTAATTGAAAAATTGTGAATATAAATAAATCCAATGCTAAGTTGACTTTTATATTTGTTTGATTTATTTATATGTTTTGTAAATCATACGGAGGTTAAAGTGAAGAAAATTTTAGTTTTATTTATTGTTGTAAGTGTTTGCTTTATTGGTTGCAAAACAAAAAAATATAAAGAAAACGGAATATATGCAGAAATAAATACTAATAAAGGTCAAATTGTAATTTCTTTAGAATTTGAAAAAGCCTCAATAACAGTTGCAAATTTTATAGGACTCGCACAGGGAACAATAAAAAACAGTGCCCTACCAGATGGAACACCTTTTTTTGATGGTTTATAGTTTCATAGAGTTGTTCCTGATTTTGTTATACAAGCTGGTGATCCGCTGGGAACAGGTGAGGGTGGCCCGGGTTATAATTTTCCAAACGAAATCCATCCCAATTTAAAACACGACAGTCCGGGTATAGTTGCAATGGCAAATGCAGGCCCAAACACAAATGGAAGTCAATTTTATATCACACACAAAGCCCTTACTCATCTTAATAATAAATATTCAATATTCGGAAGAGTAATTAAAGGAATGAATGTTGTAAATAAAATAGAAAAGGGAGATATTATAAAAAATATTAAAATTATAAGGGTTGGTAAAAAAGCAAAGGTTTTTAAATCTGACAATGAGTCATTTCATGAGATGGTAAAAAAAGCAAATGAAAAAATTCAGAAGGAGATAGAAATTAAAATGAAGCAAGATAAAGAATTTATAAACACAAAATGGCCAGATGCAATAACCACAGAAACTGGCTTGAAATATATTGTAATAAAAAAAGGTAAAGGCAAAAAACCTGTAAAAGGTACAAAAATTAAGGTTCATTATATTGGAAAACTATTAAATGAAAAGATATTTGATAGTTCAATTGATAGGGGAAAACCAATAGAATTTGAAGTAGGTATTGGCAGGGTTATAAAAGGATGGGATGAAGCTCTTCTTGATATGAAAAAAGGAGAGAAGAGAATTTTAATCATTCCTCCAAACATTGCATATGGTAAAAGAGGTGCAGGGAGTGCGATCCCTCCGGATGCAACTCTTATTTTCGAAGTAGAATTAATTGATCTATAATCAAGAAATTTATATAAACATCAATTATGAATAAAAGAAAATACGAATCTATAAATAAAAATGTTATTGTACTTTACGATGAAATGTTCCCTCTATACATTGTAAAGGGAGAGAAAAATTTTCTGATTGATTGTAGTATAACTGCAAAAGCAACATATATTCATAAAACTATAAATATGATATTAAAAGGAGGAAAAATTGATTCAGTACTCCTCACACATTCTCATTATGACCATACAGGCGCATGTTCTTACCTTCAAAATATCTATAATTTTAATATATATGGTTCTTACAAAACTGTTGAGTTACTAAAAAAACAGAAAGTAATTGATTTTATAGACAGAATGAATCAGGATTTTAAAAAATTGTTGAATGATAACTCAAAAATAAAATGTGAAATGTTAAAGAATTTAAACAGCATTAAACAGGGAGACAGAATAAAGGTTGATAATAACAGTCACTTTGAAATCTTAGACACACCTGGACATACAAAATGTTCAATCTCTTTCCTTTTACAACCCGAAAAAATTCTATTCCCGGGAGATTCTGTTGGGATTATTGAGAGGAATGGTAAAATAAAACCACTCTTTCTGTCAAGTTATAAAGAATATGAAAAATCTTTAAATAAATTAATAAAAGTTGAGCCACATATTCTTGCTTTCTGTCATAATAGATATATAAAAGGTAAAGAAAAGGTAAAATTTTTTTTAGAACTGTCATTAAGGAGCACTAAAGAATCAAAAGACAAAATATTAAAAATGTTAAAGAGAGATCAAGATTTTGATAAGATCGCTCAAGAAATACTTGAAAACGAATTTTCTATACCTACAGTTATGGGTCCATACAAAGCTATTATGATAAATCTTGTTGCAATGGTAAATTCTGTTCACAGAGAATTTGTAGAAGAAAAGATTTAATATGGAGTAAAACATAATATGAGAGCAATATTTATTGCTGTTGGAAGTGAATTATTAGAAAGAGACAGAATTGACACAAATTCTTTATACGCAGCTAAAAAACTAAGAGAAAAAGGTATTTTAATGGATATGAAAATCACTGTATGTGACAATCTCGAAAATTTAACATGGACAGTAAAAAATGCATACAAAAGAGCTCAATTAGTAATAATAACAGGTGGACTTGGACCAACTGAAGACGACTTGACAAGGGAATCAGTTGCAAATGCATTAAAAAAAGATCTTGTATTTAAAGAAAGCATTGTTGATGAAATAAGAGAAACCTTTCTTAAACGTGGCATAAGAAAAATGCCTGAGATAAACAAAAGACAAGCTTTTATTATTGAAGGTGCAGAAGTTTTATCTAACAATGTAGGAACTGCCCCTGGCTTATATATTGACGATGAGAGTTGTAAGGTATTATTATTACCAGGACCTCCAAGAGAGATGATACCAATGTTTGATAAAATTTTTGAAGAAAAAATAGCTCCGTTATCGAATTTTTATATATATACAAAGAGTTTAAAATTTTCAGGAATTACTGAATCTGAGACTGATTCGAAAATTGCTGAAATATATGCTAAATATAAAAACCCAAAAACAACAATACTTGCTACACCCGGATTAATTGAAGTACATCTTATTGGCAGGTCAAAAAAATCAACAGATGAGGCACAAACTTCAACAGATGAATTAGCTGAAAAAATAAAAGAGCGAATGAAGGATTACATATTAACTGAAAAAGATATTAGTATTGAGGAACTAATTGTAAATGAATTAAGGTCAAGGGAAACAACTTTAAGCATTGCTGAAAGCTGCACTGGCGGTGCTTTTGGTGATAGAATTACAAATGTTGCAGGAAGCTCTGAAATATTTCTTGGAGGAATTATTGCATATTCAAATGAGCTTAAAGTGAAGATGCTGGGTGTTAAAGAAGAAACTTTAAAAAAATATGGCGCTGTATCTAAAGAAACAGCAAAAGAAATGGCACAAGGAATAAGAAAAAAAACTGGTTCTGATATTGGAGTTTCAATAACTGGAATTGCCGGACCTGGAGGAGCTACCACAGGAAAACCTGTAGGGCTTGTTTTTATACACTTAAATTCTAAAAAAAAAGACAAAGGAATCTACAAAATATTCCCAAATGATAGAAATGTAGTAAAAATTGGAGCAGTGAATTTCAGTCTCAATCTTATCAATAAATATTTAGATGATAAATAATATAGATACTATTGATGATATTACTTTTGACTTTTTTTATAAAAAAAAAGTAATTGTCCTTCAGAGAAAAGAGGGGTATAGATTTTCTGTTGATTCACCCATGCTAGCCGATTTTTTGCCCTTTTCTCCCAATGATAAAGCGATTGAAATAGGTACAGGTTCTGGAATAATCTCATTGCTTGCATTGTATAAAAAAAAATTTTCTTACATATATGGGATTGAAATCCAGAACAAATTAAGTAGATTAGCAGAAATAAATGCAAAAAAGAACAATTTAAATCAAAAATTTAAAGCAATAAATGCTGATTTTAATGAAGTATATAAGAATTTTTCTGGCATTAAAACAATATTTTCAAACCCTCCATTTAAAAAAAAATATGTTGGAAGATTAAGCCCAAATGAGGAAATAAGAATTTCAAAGGCAGAAATAAAAATAACCTTAATAGAGTTACTTGAAAAATCTTTTTCAATCTTAGGAGAAAAAGGTAGTTTATATCTAATTTTACCACATAATAGATATGAAGAATTAATTCAATTATCTAATGATATAGGTTATTTTGTGTCAAAATTAAGGTATATTTTATCTTTTAAAGATGGAAAAACAGAACGATTTTTGATACAATTAACAAATTATAGAGGTTCATTTAAAGAATTGAAGCCTCTGATTGTTTTTAAACACAAAGGTGTTTATACTAAAGAAATGGAAGATATACTCTCAGGAAGTTAAGAATGATTTTAAAATTAAAAGATTTATTTAAATACAGGCAATTAATATTTACCCTTATTTCAAGAGAACTAAAAGCAAGATATAGAGGTACTGTTTTTGGTTTTCTATGGAGTTTGATTAACCCTTTACTTCTTTTAGCCGTATATTCAATAGTTTTTGGTATTATCTTACCCGGAAGTAGTGGCAGAATTGAAAACAAAGATATTACTGGTATAAATTACTCTATTTTTCTATTTACTGGATTACTACCATGGATCTGGTTTAATTCCTCCATACTTGAATCATCGAATGTACTTTTTATTCATGGTAATTTGATAAAAAAGATCAAATTCCCAATTGAAGTTTTACCTGTTATGACTGTTCTTACAAACATGATTCATTTTATATTTGGCATACCTATATTAGTACTGTTTATTATTTTCTTTGGTAAAGGTGTGGCAATAACTCCATGGGTACTCTTCTTCCCTGTTGCGGTTTTTGTACAGTTTGTCTTTACAATGGGTTTAAGCTTCCTTGTTTCTGCTCTTACAGTTCATTTTAGGGACCTTAAAGACATTCTTGCAAATTTTTTGACTTTATGGTTCTTTGGAACTCCAATTATATACGCATTTATGACACCTGCAATCCAAAACCATAAAGCAATGGTACTAGCATTATCCCTGAACCCAATGACCCATATTATAGAAGCATATCATTATACTTTCTTCTTTGGTTCACTTCCCCACTGGAAAAAACTACCTATAACTTTAGCTGTTGGTTTAATTTTCTTTTACATTGGCTATTTAATTTTCGATAAATTGAGAGACACTTTTGTTGAAGAGGTATAATAATGCACACAGTTATAGTAGAAGACATTGTGAAATATTACAAAAAGTATTCAAATAAACACAAGTTCCTAACTTTAAAGAGTGCGATTGTAAACAGAAGTCTTTTTTCTGATTTAAAAAGCAGTGAAATATTTGAAGCATTAAGAGGCGTTAGTTTTAAGGTTAAAGATGGTGAAACATTAAGCATAATTGGGGAGAATGGATCAGGTAAAAGCACTCTACTCAAAATTCTTGCTGGTATAAGCCAACCCTCTTCTGGAAATATATTAACAAAGGGTAGAATTTCAGCACTTATTGAACTTGGAGCGGGATTTCATCCTGAAATCTCAGGAAGAGAAAACATATTTATAAATGGAATCATTTTGGGGTTAACTAAAAAAAAAATTCAGGAAAGATATAATGACATTGTAAATTTTGCAGAATTGGAAGAGTTTATTAATAACCCTGTAAAAACCTATTCTTCTGGCATGTATATGAGACTTGGGTTTTCAATTGCTATAAATGTAAATCCTGACATTTTACTTATTGATGAAGTTCTCTCTGTTGGAGATGCATCTTTTGTTCCTAAATGTATAGATAAAATAAATGAATTTAAAAGAAAGGGTAAAACCATTATATTTGTTTCACATGACCTGACAACTGTTGAAAGAATAAGCGATAGAGTCATATGGTTGAAGAATGGGGAAATAGAAATGCAGGGGTATCCAAAACGAGTCACAGATACATATCTTGAATACATTGGCAAAAAGGATGAAAAAAAAGCAAATAAGCAACATGAAGCTGAAAAAATGGAAGCAGAAAAAAACAGGGAAAAAAGATGGGGAACAAAAGAGATTGAAATTAGCAAAGTTAAAATGATTGATAAAAATGGAAATGAAAAATATATATTTGAACAAAATGAACCCTTTGCAATTGAGTTTAATGTGAATTCAAAATCAGAGGAAAAAGATTTTGTTTTTGGAATCGGGATTTTTAACACTGAAGGAATCCAATGTTATGGGTCAAACACATTCATAGAAAATTTCAAATCTCAAAGCATAAAAGGAACAGGTAAAATAAGAATAAAAATCTCAAAAATAAATCTCGTTAATGGGACTTATTTTTTAGACCTCGCAGCGCACAAAAGAGATGGTTATCCATTTGATTACCACCATTTTCAATATACTTTCAAAATAACCTCAGTATATAGAGATGTTGGCATTGTAAGAATCCATCACGAATGGGAGTTTTCAAATAACATAAAAATTCATAAGAAAAGTCTCGTAAAATGAAGATATATAAAGACATCAATGAATTAAATAAAGTATTAAAAACTTTTACAAGCAAAAAAATTGTCTTTACAAATGGAGTTTTTGACATAATCCATCCAGGTCATATAGAGCTGCTCGAATTTGCAAAAAAAAATGGAGATATATTAATTATTGGAATAAATGATGATAATTCTGTAAAAAACATAAAAGGTAAAAACAGACCAATCTTCAATCTGAACGAGAGAATGGAGTTGCTCGAAGCTATTGAATATATTGATTATATCATTCCATTTTCTCAAGACACACCTATTGATTTAATAAACAAGCTTTACAGAATTGATGTCCTTGTCAAGGGCGGAGATTATAAACCTGATGAAGTGGTAGGTAAAAAAGAGGTGGAAAGTACTGATGGTAAATTACTTTTATTTAAATTTCAGACAAATTATTCAACTTCTTCAATAATAAAAAAAATAAACCCTAAGACATCCTGAATAACGCATTATTGGTGATTCCCTATAATTTATTACTACATAAATCCACACATTTTTTTTTTGCTTTTATTTGACAAAAAAAAATACATATGTTAAAAAAATTGATGGTAAACAGAGATGGGGTTTATACCTATCCAGTTATAGGAATTTTGAAATGAGAATTGAATACTTTGGGAAAAGTGATATTGGAAGAGTAAGATCAAGAAATGAAGACTACTTTATCAATAAAAAAATTAACAGGAACGAATATATATTTATTGTTGCAGATGGTATGGGCGGACATAATGCTGGAGGAATTGCTTCTGAACTGGGCACATTAACATTTATTAATCAATATAAATATCAAAGAGAGAAAAAAAAATCAGTTATTGATTCAATGACTTTCTCAATAAGAAAGGCAAATGAAACTATTTATAAAAAAGCATTATCTGATCCAAAAAAAAGTGGGATGGGCACAACCTTGAGTGCATGTGTTATATCAAATATGAGAGCTTATATTGTTCATGTAGGGGATTCTCGAATTTATTTAATAAGAGATAATGATATGAAAAAAGTCACAACTGATCATACATTTGTAGAAAAAATGGTTGAGCAGGGAAAAATCACAGATCAAGAAGCCTTACATCACCCTCAAAAAAACATTCTATATATGTCTCTTGGGGTACAAAAGTCTTTTGAACCTGAAGTGATAAATGATTTTAAAATAAAAGACAATGATGTGATTGTTATGTGTTCTGATGGTCTTGTTAATACAGTTCCTATTAACCAGATAAAAGAATTCTCTCTTACATACAAACCTAAAGAATCTGTTGAAAAATTGATTAAACTTGCAAATAAAAATGGTGGTACTGATAACATAACAACTCAGATTATTCATATAAAAAAAACTGAAGGTATTAGAAGATTAGAACCAATTAGTATTGAAAAGGAAAACAAAAGAAATTCTTTGATTCTCTTACTTTTTATTATCCTCACAATACTTTTCATCCTATGGTTAATATTAAAATCATAAGTACTTAATAAAAGATCTAATTAAAATTTTAAAACAAAAATACACTCTAAAAATGGTCATCGAATTTGAAAATATTTAAAAAATCATATATTATTAAATTTAAATGTTATTATTGATTAATTATAGAAAGGAGGAATAATGTCTTTTAAAAGCTTTTTAAATAAAATCATAAAAAAGAAAGCTCCAGAGGCTGATGAATCTGAAAAAAAAGAAACAGATAAAGGCCCATTCGATATTTCAGCTGAAAATTTAGAAAAAGCTAAATCAGACAAAAACAATGCTCCATTTGATATAGGACTTGATAATATAGAGATAGATGTAGAGCAAGATCCCATTTCTCCAGATATAATAACAGAAAAAGAAGAAGATATAATTTTTGGTGAAATTGACATTTATGTAAGAGATGAAAAATTTACAACAAAAAAAATCAGCAAACAAGAAATAACAATTGGAAGAGATCCAGCAAAGGCTAATCTAATAATTCTTGAACCCATTATTTCAAAATTACACTGTACTGTATTTGCAAAAGAAGGAAAAATTTTTATAAAAGATAATGATTCAACAAATGGAACCTATCTTGTTAGAAATGGTGCAATAATAACAGAACAAGAAGTAAAGGAAAAGGACACTATCTCTTTAGGGAAAACAGGAATTGTTAAATTAATCATAAAAAAAACAAATAATAAGGAAAATAATATCTAATAAAACTAAAAAAATAATTCGGAGACAAAAATTAATCCTGAAGTTATTAAGGTAAAATATGAATTTCTTAAAAGATGATTTAAAAAATAAACTATACAGTTTGCTCAAAGAAGATTTTGCTATTTCTATTGAAGATATTCAGTTTTCCATTCCATCTAACAGAAAATTCGGCGATCTTTCAACTACAATTCCATTTATAATTGCAAAAAGAAAAAAAGAAAAACCTTTTATTATAGGAACAAGGATCATTGAAAAAATAAAAAGTAAATTTAATTTCATTTCTGATATAGAACTTGCAAACGGAGGATTTTTGAATTTCTATTTTAAAAAGGATTTTCTTCTTAAATATTTAATAAAGAACATAAATAGAAAAAACAAAAATAAGAATCAAAAAACCATTGTTGAGCACACAAGTATAAACCCTAATAAATCTGCTCATATAGGACATTTAAGAAATTCATGCCTTGGAGATACTCTTGTCAAAAGTTTAAAATATCTTGGGTATGAAGTAGAGATTCAAAATTATATAGATGATACTGGAATTCAACTTACAGATGTTGTGTGGGGATTATTATATTATAAGAGTAAAAAAATTGAAGACATAAAAAAAATAAAAGATCTTGCTTCATATTTATGGGAACTTTATCCAGAAGTAAATAAACTGTTTGAAAAAGACAGCAATATGCTTAAACAAAGAACTCAAACACATGAAAAAATTGAAAAAAAAATAGATCCAGAATATGAAATCAGTGATTATATTTCTCAGGAAATTTCAAAAGACCATATAAGAGTAATGGATAGAATTGGAATAAGATACGATCTTTTAGTAAGAGAAAGCGATATAATTGAACTCGATTTTTTCAAAGAAGCAGCTGATATAATGAAGAAAAAAGGTGTTATGTATCTATCCAAAGATTCAGATAAAAAGGGGTGCTGGGTCATCAAATATGACAAAGAAAATATTGAAAAGATAATTATTAGATCAAATAATACTGTAACATATATAGGCAAGGATATAGCCTATACTTTATGGAAAGTAGGGCTTTTCAAAAAGAATTTCTATTTCAGGAAATTTTCTGAATACAATAATAAAAAAGAGATATTTATCACTTATAATAAACCTGATCTAAATATCCATGGATTTGGAAATGCAGTAATGGTTTACAATGTAATTGATACAAGGCAATCATATCTTCAGAATATTATTTCTCAAGTTCTTAATAATCTTACAGGGTCAGACTCTAAAAAAAAGCAGGTCCATTTCTCATATGAAATGGTTGCTCTTACTCCAATGTGCGTTAAAGAATTAGGTTTTAAAATCTTAAAAGAAGAAGAAAAAAAACCTTATATAGAAGTTTCCGGGAGGAAGGGTATTGCAGTAAAAGCAGATGAACTTATTGATAAATTAATTGAAAAGTCATTGGAAGAGGTTAAATTGAGACACCCGCAAATGGAAGATGTTAAGACAAAAAAAATCGCAAAAGAAATTGCTATAGGTGCTTTAAGATACTTTATGATAAAATTTAATTCAAACTCAGTTATTGCATTTGATTTTAAAGATGCACTCTCATTTGAAGGTGATACTGGCCCTTATCTTCAATACACATTGGTAAGAACGAACAGCATACTTAAAAAACTCAAAATTAAGGATTTTTCAATAGATTTGAAAAACCTTACTGATATTTCTATTTTGAGCGAGAATGAATTTAAAATATATTATGAAATTTTATTAGACCTCTCTTTAATTGACTCTCAAATCGAATTTGCTATTTATTCAAATGAACTCTCTGTAATAGCAAAATATACTTATTCATTATGCCAGAAATTCAACCATTATTATCACTTATTTTCAATCATTTCTGAACAAAACAAAGATTTAAAAAATTTAAGAATATGCCTGATCTTTATACTTAAGAATAAACTTGAAAAACTCTATTATATAATGGGAATACCAATTCC
>JAUXFB010000079.1 GCA_030620255.1 Candidatus Aminicenantota bacterium
AAGAGATCAATGGTGAAATTCTGTCTATTTCTCAATTTACTCTTGCATCCCATATAAAAAAAGGGAGGAGACCTGACTTTAACAATGCTGAAGATCCTTTAGAAGCAGAAAATTTGTATGATAGGTTTAATGATATTCTTTCTAATGATATAAAAGTTGAAAAGGGGATTTTTGGTTCTATGATGAATATTCATTCAATCAATGAAGGACCAGTTACATTCATTATAGAAAAAATTTTTATTGATTGACATAGCAATTGATTTGATTTCTAAAATTTTATTAAATCAAGAGAAAACTTGCACCTTTTTAGTTCTTTTTCAAGATATTGCATATCCAGTTTTTCTCTCATTACCTTGTAAATATTCCTTGCATCATGGATATCAACTGGACCACCGGCAAGTAATTTAAGCACAATTAAATCTTCTGGTGATACAACTGGTATTTCAATTCCCATTACATGAATTTTTTCAAAACGAAGATATATATTTGGAGGCATCTTCCTAATTCCCAGTAATAGTTCAAGAGTTTCTTTATTTTCTCCAATTTTAAATTTTAATTTAATTACCCCTGAAATCGGATCTCTAAAACTTCCGCTTTTATATGTGACTACAAAACCATGATTTTCTAATTTTTCAATAACCCGGGGAATTATATCAGAAGGAATGTTAGCAAGAAAATCAATATCTTTGGTTGCTCGCACAGATCCCCATACTGCTGCTGCATATCCCCCAATAAGAATGTAAGAAATATTAAATGTTTTTAGAACAGCAAATAGCCTTTTGAGAGTTTCTTTATTCATCCTTATGACCGTTCAATATCCTGCTTATTTCTGTTTTAGTGAACCCTTTTTTACTCAGGCCTATAAAACAAAGTTCCTTTATAATTTTGTTGTGGGCAATTGCAACTTTCAATCTCTGCTGAGGGGACATATTTTTGTAGTGTAATAGTTCTTCAGATTTTAACTCCCTCATAAGTTTTGATTGTCTTTGCATAATAATTCCCCATTATTGTTGAAAAGCTCGTTGCTTCTTAACAATAATTATTATAATATATGTATCGTGGTATTTCAACTTTACACACACAAAAAAAGGAGAGTAAAAAAAATCATTCTGTTTTAAAAGTAAATGTTTTGTTTTGATCAATATTATAGATGTGGTCTTTAAGCAATTTTGTTTGCAGGTTAAAGTTAATATTGCTTGACTTAAAGGTTTTTGCAGGAATTGTGTCTCCCAACTTTAATTTAATAGATTTTGATCGTTTTAGAAAAATTTCACGTGGTATTAAGAAGTTTGTGAAATTTCTAAAGAATATGGAAGATATGTAAAATAGAGTTGAATTTCTTGCTTTTATTAAAATTGGTAAGATAGGAGCATTAAATTTGCAGGCTAAGCGAATTGGTCCCTTTACCCATTTTGTGTCTCTAATACCTCTTTTAGTTAATCTTGATAATCTGGAAGCAGGAAAGAATATAACAGTTTCATTATTTATAAGGGCTTCTTCAATTCCGGTAATTCTACTTTTTTGTATTTTATTGGAAATGGCATTATACGGAAGGAATAGATTTGTCAGGTTTTCTATACTCAGTAAAGAATCATTAGCAACAATTCTAACATCAGATCTTATTTTGCCTATAGCACTTAAAAGTGATAAAGCATCAAGTGCTCCCAAAGGATGATTGGAAACACATATTAATTTTTTTTTTGCTGGAATTTTTTTTTTATCTTCATCTGATATATAGTATGAAAAATCAAGATAATTGAAAAGCTTATCAATAAATTCAAAATCCTTTGCATTTTCATACATTTTAAGTATTTTATTTACTTCTTTTATGTGAGATATGTATTCAAAGTATTTTATAGCCAAATTTGACATAAATGAAGGAAGTTTGTGAATTTTATTTGCAACATTTGATATAAAAGGAGGGAAATCTTTGGAGCTATCCGTATCCTTTGATCCGATGATTTTTTTTATATCAATTTTTTTCATTTCACACTATAAGAAAAAATTTTGTTAAAATCAAGGTTCAATTTAAAATTTTATTCTTTTTATAGAAGTTTAAAAAAAAATTTGAATTGTAATTCAACTTTGTTATATAATTAATATGAGGTTAAAATGGATATTAATATAAAAATTGTTAAAACAAAAAAAGATTTAAAAACTTTCATTAAAGTTCCCTATATGATTTTCAAAGACAACCCTTATTGGGTACCTCCTCTAATAAAAGATGAATTACAGACATTTGATAAAAAGAAAAACCCTGCTTATGAGAGTGCAGACACAAGGCTTTTTGTTGCGTATAAGGACAAAAAACCTGTTGGGAGGATTGCTGGAATATTAAGTTATATTGCGAATGATAAGTATAATGTAAAAAATTTGAGATTTGGATGGTTTGATACAATAGATGATTATGAAGTTGCAAGTTCACTTTTTAAAGCTGCTGAAAATTGGGGAAAGGAGTTGGGTATGGAAAGCCTAACAGGTCCTCATGGTTTTACAGATTTTGATCCAGAAGGAATGTTAATTGAAGGCTTTAACGAACTTCCAACAATTGTAACTATATATAATCATTCTTATTATCCTGAATTAACAGAAAAGTATGGATTTGAAAAGGATGTTGATTATGTTGAATTTAAAACCATGGTCCCTCATGAAACTGGAATTCCAGAAAAACTCTTAAGGCTTGCACAAAGAATAAAAGAGAGAAGTAATTTGAAAATCTTTAAATTTAAGAGCAAAAAAGAGATCCTTACAAGATCAAAGGAATTGTTTAATCTACTTGATGAGGCTTTTGAGGAGATTTACGGCTCAGTTCCAATTTCCAATGACCAGGTTGAATATTATATGAAAAACTATTTCTCTTTTGTAGATCCAGATATGTTAAAAGCCGTTGTAAATGAAAAAGATGAAATGATAGGTTTTATGATTACATTTCCTAATCTTTCTAAGGCTTTTCAGAAGGCAAAAGGAAAATTATTCCCTATTGGGTGGTATCATATTTTAAAGGCATTAAAAAAACATGAAGTCATTGATTTTTATCTTGCAGGTATAAAAAAGAAGTATAGAGGAATTGGAGTTGACCTTTTAATGGTAATAGAGATTGTTAAAACAGCTATGAAAAAAGGGTTTAAATATGCAGAGTCAAACCCGGAATTAGAGGATAATAAAAAAGTTCATGCTCAATGGAAGTATTACAATCCAACACAGCACAAAAGAAGAAGAATTTATAAGAAAAAAATAGTTTAATAGATAATTGCTATTTTTTTTATTATAAAGGTTAATATCTTTAATATTTAAAATTTTTATGATAAGTTTAAAAAAAAATGAATAACATTAAGTTGTCTCTGAAAGAAAAAATCGGTCAATTATTTATGATGGGATTTTATGGAAAAAAATTGCCAGAAAGAGTAGAAAATTTTATTATTAATAATAATATTGGATTTATTATACTTTTTTCAAGAAATATTGAATCTGCTTTACAGGTTGTGGAGCTAACAAATAGAATTCACTCTATAGGCAAAATTACTCCTTTTGTATATACTGATCAAGAGGGTGGCACAGTTGTACAATTTAAAGAAATTGCTGCAACTGTTATATCCCATATGGGAATTGCAGCAACTTATAATAAAAACAATTCAAAAATTGCAGGTAAAATAATCGGAGAAGAGATGGATGCATTAGGAATTGATGGGCTATTTGCACCTGTTTTAGATGTAAATTTTGAAGAAAACAATCCTATAATTGGAATAAGATCCTTTTCTGATGAACCTGATATTGTAATAAATTTTGCAAAAGAATTTTTATTTGGTTTAAGTGAAGCAAGAGTAGCTGCATGTGGGAAACATTATCCAGGTCATGGAGGTACTACAAAAGATTCTCATCTTGAAATTCCGGAAACTTATATTTCATCTGAATACTTTCTCCATTATTGTTTTATACCTTTTGTAGAGCTTGCAAAAATAAAGATCGATTCAATAATGTCATCTCATGTTCTGTTCCCGAATATTTCAAATGCGATTGCTACTTTTTCTCCTTATTTTATTGATGAACTATTAAGAAAAAAAACAGGATATAATGGTGTTGTTTTTAGTGATTGTGTTGAAATGAAGGCGATTAAAGACAATTTTACTCCAGAAGAAATAGTAAAAAATTCAATAAATGCTGGAATTGATGTGATTGTTTCAAGTCATGACTTTGATTTTCAGAGGGAACTTTTTGAAGTGTTACTCTTTTATGTAAAAAAAGGTTTAATAAAAGAGAGAAGAATTGATGCTTCTATTTTAAGGATAATGGAATTAAAGGAAAGATATTTTAATAATGCTGTAATAAAAATCAGAGATAAAAAAACTCTACTAACAAAACTAAGGAGTAATATAAACCTTGAAAGAAAGATAGCAGATGATTCAATAACTCTTTTAAGAAATAAAACAGGAATAATCCCTATAGATAAGAAGAAAAAAGTTCTGATTTTAGAGTGGGAGAAAGTAAAAGCAACATCAGCTATCCAAAAAGCAGAAAATGTTTCTATGCTTGGGCCTATTGGCAAAAAATATTTGAAAGATGTAGATATAAAAATCCTAAAACTTGATGGGAAAACCCCTAAATCATTGGGATTTAAATTAAA
The DNA here is from genome assembly GCA_030620255.1 of Candidatus Aminicenantota bacterium. GTDB lineage: Bacteria > Acidobacteriota > Aminicenantia > UBA2199 > UBA2199 > JAUWNT01. Next base: position 4,622 of record JAUXFB010000079.1, read on the forward strand.
GGAATATTCTTATATCATTGCAGGTGTTTTTTCAAGAAATTCTGAAATAGAAAAAATTCAGGCTCAGGCTATAAAAAAAATCATCGAATTAAGAAAGGATTTAATTGTTGTTGCTTTAGGGAACCCTTATGATATAAGGAGCTTTCCTTTTGTTAACACATATATTGTTACTTATGGTTTTAGGATGGTGCAGGTTGAGTCTCTGTTTAAAATAATTACAGGAGAGATTAAACCTCATGGAAAATTACCAGTAGAAATAAGAGATATTTTCCCAAGAGGTTATGGATTGTAATTGATAATGGGTCATCCTTCAGTTTTTCTATTATAATGCATTTTTTATGTACTTTAAACGATGGGCAGGATGAGGGTGAGAAGAGAAATAGTAAAATAATTTCCATCTTTTCTCTTCTCTAACTAATTTTTTCATAAATTCTAAGGCTCCTTTGGCATTACCATAACGTTTTTTTAGCAGGCCCACAGCATACAAATCAGCTGCTTTTTCCTGATTCCTGGAGAATTTCATCTCCACCTGACCAATTGAATTGAAAATGAAATTCGTTGCAGAGGAGTTTTCTCCCAGTATAGTTACCGAAAGAACCAAAGCTACTAGAGCCCTTCCAAGTCCTTTTAAGTGATCTCTGTTGTGAAAATGCCCCAATTCATGCGCCAAAATAAAGGTTAGCTCACTTTGAGAGCTAACCTTGTTCAGGAGTCCAGAAAAAACAACTATAGTTCCACCTGGAAGAGCCATAGCATTAACCTGACTGTTTTGTGTTACGAAAACTTTATAATTCAGCCTTCGATCATCTGATGTAAGAAAGGGATAAAAAGCATCAACAAGCTTTTGGAGTCTTTTACTTTCCTTTTTTATTTCATTGACACATATGTGATTATTGAAAAGTCTGCCCATACCAGTTTCTACTTTTAAAGATATATGAGAAGCCATCATGGAAACTACTAACCCCAATATAATATAAAGGGCAACTAATCCACCTACCACCCAGGCCAGTAATTTTATTAACTCTCTCAAAGGTGAGCCGGGTGTTACATTAACATTATCTTTGAGTGTTTTTGGGGTGTATTTCACTACATTTGTTTATACTTTTTAATATTGATATTTAATAGCAGTTCCATAAGCTAATACTTCAATACTTCCAATACTGTTCCGGTTTGCACTTCTGCCGATTGTTGAAGTTTCTATCCTGAGGTTCATAATAATATCTGGCGAATCTGCAGCTTCTTTCATACGTAATATGGCTTCCCGCCTCCCTCTGTCAATCAGTGTCTCGTAGGAACGAACATTTCCGCCCACCAGATTTTTCAAAGAAGCCAGAATTCGTTTAAAATAGTCGATGGAAATTACAACACTTCCGGTAACCAACTCAGCAGATGCTATTTTTTTACCCGGTTTCAGGATGTCCTCCACCTTTTTCATGTTGACTACAGGCAAAGGTAATGTCTTTTTTTCTCTCTCTTCAATGGATTTATAATGATTTTTTTCATTAATACTTCCAACCGCATATCCAAGAATTAAAAGTAAGAAAAAAACTACTAATGCTTCCATTATGGTTACCTATATCACCTGTACTGCTGTACCATAAACATAAAGTTCAGATGCACCCTGCGCCACAGATGATGTGGCATATCTTATATTGACAATAGCATTAGCGCCTAATTCCTCAGCCTGTTTAATCATCCGATCAGTAGCCTGCTTTCTGGATTCCTGCAATAGTTCTGTATACCCCTTTAACTCACCGCCCACAATGTTTTTTAAACCTGCCATAATATCTCTTCCAACATGTTTCGCTCTAACTGTGCTTCCGGAAACAATCCCAAAATGTTGCTTGATGGTTTTCCCCGGAACACTTTCAACATTAGTTAAAATCATTAATTCCTCCTTTCTTTTTATTTAGTAATGTCAAAAGTTTTTAAGGTAAAACTTTCAAAACCCTTTATATTAAAGGCTTTCACCTTTATTTAGCTTTTCTCCCTTTTTTTTGTTAAAATCTGCATTTCAGGGAGATTAG
>JAUXFB010000277.1 GCA_030620255.1 Candidatus Aminicenantota bacterium
AGAAGAAACTGATAAAAAAGATGAACCCTTTTTTAAATGTATAATAAAAGATGAAGGTCATATATTGTCTTCTCCATTCAGGATAAAGGGTAAAGATTTACTTATATGGGGAAGTGTTGGTCTAATAACAGGAATTCTTATACATAATGATGAGACAATTTATAGAAATATAAAGGATTATCAAGAAAAACATTCCTGGGTTGATGATATAAGCCCTAAAATAACAAAACTTGGACTTGGAGAGTATAATCTTGGTATTGCAGGTGCATTTTATCTTGGAGGACTTGTTTTAAAAGATACTAGAGCAAAAGAAACAGCAAGATTGGTACTTATGACTTACATTCATACCGGGATTGTTGCTCAAGTGGGAAAACATATATTTGGGAGGCAGAGGCCTTCATGGGATAATGGAATAGATCATTGGGCAGGCCCTTCAGGGTTTTTTAAAAGGTATGAATCGGGCCAGATTTCCCATTATGATGCATTCCCATCTGGTCATATGTTGTCAATAATGGGAACAGCTACTGTTGTATCTGAAATGTACAAGCATACTATTTATGTTCCAATTGTAAGTTATACTCTTGCTGGTTTATGTGGGCTTTCAAGGGTAACTGAAGATACTCATTGGATTTCAGATGTTTTTATATCTGCTGTTCTTGGATATGCTATAGGAAAATATATTGTAAAGAGGAGAAATAGGTTGAATAAATTGAATATAATTCCTGTAGCTCAATCAAACAAAATTGGAATTAGCATAAATTATATTTTTTAAAAATGTTTTTAATACCTTGACACGTGAGGTTCTATAATGGCATATAAGTTTAAACTTAAATTAATTTTATCTATTTTTATTATTATTTTTATTTTAAATGTTTCTCTTTTTTCAGAAGATGACACCTTTCTGTCAGATTCAAATTCATTCATTTTTGATAGTTTTATGAGGGATACTTTACCTGGAGGTTATTTTTATCCTACTTTTATTGAAAATTATGCTCCAGAGCTTACCTCTTTAATTGAAGAGAGTAATGGTTTTGCAATGATTGATAATCCAAGGGTCTATTTTGAGGGTGATTCTTATGTTAACTTTTCATGGATGTTTAATGGATTTAATATAGATTCAGTACTGAATCAGGGATCTCCTTCTGTTATTTTACCTTTTTCAGCAATAAACAGATTTAAAATTGAGGGTGAATCTCCAATTTCTAAAAATTATGGGTTTAACTTTTTATCGAAAAACCCTGAAAAAAGTTATTCAAAGATTACAGCATCAGCAATATATTCAGACCTGGGTAGTTATCTCCCATGGGCTAATTTTATGATTTCGAATCCTGCTACTAATAGAGATGAATTGCTATACAATGAGAGAAGAAAAAGTCTTAATAATTATTTTATAGATTACATATTAAATAAAAAATATGAAAATTCAAACTTTGTTCTTTCTTTAAATTATTTTAATATTAATAGGCAGTTTAATGATTTTAATATATGTGATAATACTTATAAAGAGGATGGCGAGTTGTTCCTTTTCAATTCAGGTTATAAAAAGGATATAAAAAAAGGATTCTACGAGATATTTTGTGTTTTTAATTATTCAAAAAGATCAAACTTAAATGCTGAAACAGGGTGTTATCCACAGGAAACTCAAGGTAGAGAGAGGTACTCCTATTTAACAGGCTTTAATTTAAAAAAGGGAAATTTGGATTTTAAAATCTCTTTTCAGGGAGAAAGAGAAAAAATAAAGCCTTTTGAAAATAATTTCTCAAAGAATTTAATGGATAATGATGGAGATGGATTTTTCCCTTTTACAAAACTGGGTACATTCAATGGAAAGGTGTTGAATGTAAATCTTAATTTCCAGATGAATATTAATAAAAATATAAATATTGATCCATTTTTTGATTTCAAATACTCAATGTTAAATGGGATAGAAGAAATTAATGATTATAATGCTATATGTTTTGACAATGATCCATATTTAGTTGTGTTGTGGAACAGGGGTGATGAATATAATAATACAAATGCAAATTTGAGAACAGGGGTAAGGATATCAGCTCATGTTTCTAAGGATATATCTTTTGTATCTAAAATATTTTTACAATATAGCAACTTAAGTTTTGACCATTCTGAAAATAATATGAATCTTACAAACTTTGGATATGATATTGGTTTTATTCTGTTTAAAAATAGAAAAACTCAAATTTTATTATCATATGGTGCTATTCCTTACCATATAAGGGAAAATGTCAATTTCTTTTTAGAACAAAAAGGATCCTATGGAACTATTTATAGATGGAATGATCCGAATAAAGATTTGTATTATCAGAAAGGGGAACAGGGTAAAATATATGGTTATACTGGAGCGGCGTATCATTTTAAGGAAAAAAATATTTCAGCTCCATTTAAGAAGCGACTTCTATTAAGTATTTCTACAAAGTTTTCAAAAAAATGGACCTTTAATGTAAAGGCTATATATAAAAAGATAGAGAATAATTTCTGGGTAGAATTTGATAAAGAGCATGGATTTTATGAAAGAATAGATGAAAATGATTTTTATTTCTTTAGAGAACCTTTTAAAGATTATTATTTAGCAAATTATGATTATAAAGAGGATCCGTTTTATGCTCAGTTGCTCTTAAATCTAAAAGGTGGAGTAAAAAACAGATGGTTTTTCAATTTCTCTTTTCTTGCTCATATTGGAATGGGAGAAACAGCATTTGGAAATGGTGCAGGTTCGAATGATATTGGAATTATAAATGAGAGTCAGGCAAATCCAAATTCACATATAAATGGGTATGGGAGAGTGGATGGGGATAGGGCATTTGTTGCAAAATGTTATGCGGGATTTTACATAAGTAGAAAATTATCAATTGGAATAAGCTTAAAATACAGGGATGGAGACCCATTTGCTTTTATTAACTATAAAGAGAAATATGATCAATATATATTATACTATGAAACCATAAAAGCAGAGGATAAGAAAGGGCAAAAGGGTGGTCCAAGAGAGGATTACTTAGCTGATATTAGTTTGAGGTTAAACTACTTTTTTAAGTTAT